>SKIF01000075.1 GCA_007116575.1 Paracoccaceae bacterium | reverse complement strand
TCGTCGATCCTGTTTCGGCCCCATGATCCCCAAATGAAGGATGATTGGTGGAGCCGCCGGGTACCGCCCCCGGGTCCGATCCGCTTATTACGAGCGCGTTTATGTCCATAGTCCCTTGCGGGACAAGATGAATGTAGGGGCTGGCGGGGCGGGGCGCAAGGGCGCGATCACCGCTCGACCACCGGGACGAACCCGCCGAAGATCAGCCGCCGCCCGTCGAAGGGCATCTCATGCGCGGCAAGCCTCGGGTCGGTCATGATCTTGCCATTGCCGTCGTCACGGGCGGCACGGTCGGACCATTGCACGACGGAAAACAGCACATCCTCGTCCGGCCGTGCCTGCACTGCGCGGCGAAAATCGGTCAGCTTGCCCTTGGGCAGGTCGCGGCCCAGGCACTCCATGATCCAGACGGCCCCGTGCTCCATGAAGACCGGGTCGCAGGCTTTGGCGAAGGCGATGAAATCTTCCCGGCCCTGTCTTGGCACCGGGGCAATGAAGGCGTCCACATAACCGCCCGGCTGCGGCGCGCCCAGTTCCAGCACAGGTTCGAACCCGCCGAAGATGACGCGCTTGCCGTCGAAGGGCATCGGGTTGCCCTCGGCTGTCAGGCGCGGATCATCGGGCGGGGCCTGCATGATGGCGTCATGGGCGGCTTTCGACGGCCAGACATACCATGAAAACACCACTTCCTCATCCGCGCCCGCCAGAACGGCCTTTCGAAACGAGGTCACCTCACCGTCAGGCACATCATCGCCCCAGCATTCGACCGCGCGCAGGCAGCCATGATCGCGGAACGCCTCCGTGGCCAATGTCGCATGCGTGATGAAGGCGGTACGATTGTCCTGCGGCACGGCGCAGACAAAGCCCTGAATATACCCCATTGGTCCCTCCTGTCCGGGCAGGATCATAACACAGGCACGCCCGGCGCGCTGATGAAATCCGGTGTTTTGTATAAATGGGTGCGCGTGTTATGGTGCGCCGATGCACCCAGAGAGTATTACTGCCTTCAATGCGGCCCAGTCCACCGCGGACAGGGGTATCTGCGACCGGCTTGCGGCTGAGATAAGCGCGGGTCTGCCCGAAGCCGAGGGGCGGATATGGCATCGCCACCCGGTCTGGTTTCTGCAGGACAATCCGATCGTGGGTTACAGCAGACAGAAGCCCGGCATCCGGCTGATGTTCTGGAGCGGGGCGGATTTCGATGAACCTGCGCTGACCGTGATTGGCAAGCGGTTCCGGGATGCCTCGGTGTTTCTGACGGATGCCGCGCAGATTGACAGCGCGGCGCTGGAGCGCTGGCTGGGCAAGGCGCGCGTCATCCAGTGGAACTACCGCGATATCAGGCGCAACAAGGGGCAGCTGACACGGCTTTAGCCTCTTCGCCGGGCAGGGCTTGAAAAGCAAAACCGCGCAAGGTAATGACGCAGCCAAAGGCGCACCGACTCGGTGCGCTGATTACTTTTACCCTCCGGCACGGGTATGACCGCAAGCGACCCGGTGCCGGCAGTGAACAGGAAGATGATCATCATGGCCATGCGCTGGTATTCGGTAAGCGTACTGTCGAATTTCGAGAAAAAGGTGGCCGAGGCCATTCGCACCGCAGTGGCCGAGGGCGGGCTGGAAGACCAGATCGAGGAAGTGCTGGTGCCCACCGAGGAAGTGATCGAGGTGCGGCGCGGCAAGAAAGTGACCTCCGAGCGCCGTTTCATGCCCGGTTATGTTCTGGTGCGCATGGAGATGTCGCCCAAGGGCTACCACCTGATCAACTCGATCAACCGCGTCACCGGGTTTCTGGGCACGCAAGGCAAGCCGATGCCGATGCGCGACGATGAGGTCAACGCGATCCTCAACCGCGTGCAGGAAGGCGAGGAGGCCCCGCGCACGCTGATCCATTTCGAGGTCGGCGAGCAGGTCAAGGTCAATGACGGCCCGTTCGAGGGGTTCTCGGGTGTGGTCGAGGAAGTGGACGACGCGAGCGCCCGCCTGAAAGTGATGGTCTCGATTTTCGGCCGGGCAACCCCGGTCGATCTGGAATTCACGCAGGTGTCGAAAGACGGCTGACGTGATGCATCGTGGGAGGCTGCCGGGCGCGCCCGGATCAGGCCGGACCACTTAACCGCAACGACCCCTGGCGCACGCGTGGGCCGGGGGGAGGTGAAAGAAGGAGAGGCCAGATGGCCAAGAAAGTAGTCGGGCAGCTCAAGCTGCAAATTCCGGCGGGCAAGGCGACCCCGTCCCCCCCTGTCGGCCCTGCGCTGGGTCAGCGCGGCATCAATATCATGATGTTCACCAAGGAATTCAACGCCCGCACCGCCGAGATGGAGCCGGGCGCGCCGATCCCGACCGTGATCACCTATTACCAGGACAAGTCCTTCTCGATGGATCTCAAGACGCCGCCGGCGTCGTGGTATCTCAAGCGCGCGGCGGGCCTCAAACCCGTGGGCAAGCGCAACCGTGCGCGCGGGTCGGAAGCTCCGGGCCGTTCGGTCGCGGGCTCTGTGACCAGCAAGCAGGTGCGTGAGATTGCCGAGGCCAAGATGAAAGACCTCAACGCCAATAGCGTCGAGGCGGCAATGCAGATCATCGCCGGGTCCGCCCGGTCGATCGGTATCGAGGTGAAAGGGTAAGGTCATGGCAAAACTCGGAAAACGGACCAAGGCCGCCCGCGAAGCCTTTGCCGGCAAGGAAAATGTCACGGTCGAGGAAGCGCTGGAGCTGATCAAGTCGACGGCTTCGGCCAAATTCGACGAGACAGTCGAGATCGCGATGAATCTGGGCGTGGACCCGCGTCACGCGGACCAGATGGTGCGCGGTGTGGTCACGCTGCCCAATGGCACCGGCAAGACCGTGCGGGTCGCCGTTTTCGCGCGCGGCCCCAAGGCCGATGAGGCGAAAGAGGCGGGCGCTGACATCGTCGGCGCCGAGGACCTGATGGAAACCATCCAGTCGGGCAAGATCGAGTTCGACCGCTGCATCGCAACGCCCGACATGATGCCCATCGTGGGCCGTCTGGGCAAGATCCTGGGCCCGCGCAACCTGATGCCGAATCCCAAGGTCGGCACAGTGACGATGGACGTGGCCGAGGCGGTAAAAGGTGCCAAGGGCGGACAGGTGCAGTTCAAGGTCGAGAAGGCCGGGGTGATCCATGCCGGTGTCGGCAAGGTCTCGTTCGAGCCCGGAAAACTGGCCGAGAATGTCCGCGCCTTTGTCGATGCCGTGGCCAAGGCCAAGCCCTCTGGGGCGAAAGGGGCCTATCTCAAGAAGGTCTCGCTGTCCTCGACCATGGGGCCGGGTGTCTCGGTCGATGTGGTGAGCGCGACGCAGGGCTGAGCCTCGCGGATACAGAAATAAAAGGGCGGCCCCGCACGGGCCGCCCTTTTTGTTTGTTCATAGGGGGCAGGCAGCCTTGCGGATTGCCAGCCTGCACGACGCATACCGGGTCTATCCGACATCTGCTTGATTAGTTCGATCACATGCAGTGCGGGCGCCGCGAGGCAGTCTTGCGGAGGCCGTATCAGGCCGCGCGGTCGGCGGTGAATTGCAGCCGCGCGAGCCGGGCGTAGAGGCCGCCCTGCGCCACAAGCTCGTCATGGGTGCCGGTTGCGATGATACGGCCCTCGTCAAACACCACGATCCGGTCGGCCTGTTTCACGGTCGCCAGCCGATGCGCGATCACGATCATGGTGCGCCCGTCCGAGAGGTGATCGACCGCGCGCTGCACCGCAGCCTCGGATTCGGCATCGAGTGCCGAGGTCGCCTCGTCCAAGAGCAGGATGGGCGCGTCGCGCAGGATGGCGCGGGCAATCGCCACGCGCTGTTTCTGCCCGCCCGAGAGCAGCACGCCGCGTTCGCCGAGTTCGGTCGCGTAACCGTCAGGCAGCCTGGCCAGAAACTCGTCAGCGGCTGCGGCTTTCGCGGCCGCAATCACTTCCGCATCCGACGCACCCGGCCGACCGAAGCGGATATTTTCCAGCGCCGAGGTGGCGAAGATGGCCGGGTCCTGCGGTACCAGTGCAATGGCTTGCCGGAAATCATCGCGGCGCATGTCGCGCAAGTCCATCCCGTCGATGCGCACGGCCCCTGCATCGGGGTCGTAATGGCGCAGCAGCAGTTGCAGGATCGTGGTCTTGCCTGCGCCCGAGGGGCCGACCATCGCCACGGTCTCGCCCGGAGCGATGCGCAGGCTCACGCCCTCCAGCGCCTGCTGGCCGGGGCGCAGGGGATAAGCGAAGCGCACCTGATCGAAGCGCACCTCGCCGCGCGTGGGGCGGGGCAGGGGCAGCGGGTCGGCGGGGTCCTGCACGACATCCTCGGCGCTCAGCAACTCGACCAGACGTTCGGTCGCCCCGGCGGCGCGCTGCAATTCCGACCAGATCTCGGAAAGCGCGCCCACCGAACCTGCGACGATCACTGCGTAGATCACGAATTGCGCCAGCTCGCCCGGGGTCATCACACCGGCGGCGACATCGCGCGCGCCCACCCAGAGCGTGCCCAGCACCCCGGCAAAGACCAGAAAGATCACGATCACGGTCAGAAGCGCGCGGGTGAAGATGCGCTTGCGGGCCACGTCAAAACTGGTCTCGGTTACGCGGTTGAAATTCGCGCGCGAGGCGGCCTCATGGGTGTTGGCCTGCACGGTCTGCACGGCGCTCAGCGCCTCTGAGGCATTGCCAGAAGACGCCGCGATCCAGTCCTGGTTCTCGCGGCTCAGGCGACGCAGCCTGCGCCCCATGACGACAATGGGCACAATGATCGCAGGCACCATCAGAAGCACGAATCCCATCAGCTTCGACGAGGTCAGCCCCAGCAGGATCAGCCCGCCAGTCAACAACAGCGCATTGCGCAGCGCGATAGAGACCGATGAGCCGATCACCGACTGGATCAGCGTCGTGTCCGTGGTCAGCCGCGAGAGCACCTCGCCGGTCATGATGCGCTCGTAAAACGCGGGTGAGCGGTCGATCACGCGGGCAAAGAGCGCCTTGCGGATATCGGCCACGATCCGTTCACCCAGGCGGGTGACAAAATAGTAGCGCAGCCCGGTGCCAAGCGCGAGCAGCGCCGCCAGCCCCAGCGCGCCGCCGAAATACTGGTTCATCAGCGCGATTTCGCGCGCCTCGAACCCGTCCACCACACGGCGCACAGCCAGCGGCAGGGCAAGCGTGATTGCGGCTGTCGTGATCAGTGCGATCAGCGCAAGGGCCAGCAAAACGCGATACGGTCGCATGAAAGGCCACAGGCCGCGCAGGGCAGAGATATTCTTTGATTTGGCGCGGTCATCCTGCGCGGCGCTGGTCTCGGTCATGCATTCTGGCTCTTACGGCTGTCAGCCACGGTTTAGGTCAGACGCCTCATCGGGGCAAGCCCCGCGCGCCTGCGTCGGCCCTTGTCCGCGCCATTGTCCCTGAACTCAGTCCGCCAGCGGCGCGACCATGTGGCGGGTGCTGTGTAGCTCTCCGGCGGCATCGGTGCTCAGGATGACCAATGCGCCATAGTCCAGCGGCGGGGCATCTGGTAACGCCAGCCCGGCCCAGATGGCGCGCAGGTTGTTCATGTTGCCAATCCAGACAACGCTTCGCCCGCGTGCGCTGCGCGCCAGCTTTTCGGCGAGCCTTACCGGGGTCAGGGTCTGCACGCGCAGCCCACGCGCCGCCGCCAGCGGGGCCGCCGTCTGCAGATTGCGTTCGAGCTTGAGCGCGTGGATTGCGTCGACGGGCACCCCGTCAAGCGCTGTGGCGAAAGCGGCGGCGCGGCGATGGCCCTGCCCGCTAAGCAATTCGCCGCTGCGGTCGGCATGGCGGTAGACGATCAGTTGGCTGTCAGGTGCAAGCCCGGCAGTGCTGCGCGCGCCGATCCCCCCGCACGCCCCCAGCAGGCTGACCGGCGCCAGCAGCATCATGCGTCGTGTCAG
>SKIF01000026.1 GCA_007116575.1 Paracoccaceae bacterium | reverse complement strand
AGGACATACGATGACCTTTGGCGCGCCACAGGGCATGTCTGCGACCTATTCACCGAAGAGGAATGCTACAACTTCTTCAAGGCTGCTGGATATGAAGCCGATTGAACGCAACACGCTCTAATGCCCCGCAGCAACATCTGCGCGAGCAGCTCCCTGAAAACCCCGCAAAGCGCCCTCGGGCCGTGGGGCGGGTGGGAACGGCCCGAGGGCGCTTTGCAGCCCCTGCGAGCCCTTCAGGCGTATGCCGTATGACATCGCCCACCCCGATGCGCGCCGCAATGTACTGAGCATTGCCCATAGGGGCGGGCGGATGCGGACCCAGCACGGCAATGGGCGGTGCGCGGCCCCTGTCGCAGGGGGCAGGTGCTCAGGCGCGGATCGGCCTGCCGCCTCGCCTGTGCCTCACTGGTCCGACGCAGCGGCCTGTGCGGCATGTCGTCCGGCCCAGTGGCCCGTCGCAAGGCAAGCCGTAAGCAGATAGCCGCCGGTCGGCGCCTCCCAGTCGAGCATCTCGCCCGCCGCGAACACGCCCGGCCAGTGGCGCAGCATCAGCCCGTCGCTCAGCGCCGCGCGCGCAATCCCGCCTGCCGTCGAGATTGCCTCGTCCATCGGGCGCGGGCCTGCCAGCGGCACGGGCAGCGCCTTGAGCAGCCCGGTAAGTGCCTGCGGGTCCGCAGGCAGCGGGCGGGCGCATTCCAGCAACAGCGCCAGCCGCGCCCCTTCCAGCCCCAGCGCGCGGCGCAGCCGGTTGGTCTGCGACAGTTTCGCGGGCTGACTTGCCAGCCGCTGCGCCACTGTCTCGGCGGCCAGATCGGGAAAGAGATCGAGCACCAGCCCCTCCCCCTCGCGCAGCGCGCGCGAGAGGGCGTAGATCCCGCCGCCCTCGACCCCGCGCGCCGAGAGGGTGAACTCGGCCCGCACTGTCTGCGCACCCGCTGTCAGGCGGGCGCCCTTGATCGGCGCGCCGAAATGGCGCGTCATATGCGCCGACCAATCCACCCGGAACCCCATATTCGCGGGCCGGAACGGGGCCAGCGCGATGCCCCGCGCGGCCAGAGGCGCGGCCCATGCCCCGTCCGATCCCAACCGCGCCCAGCTTGCCCCCCCGAGCGCCAGCACGGTCACGCGCGGGGCCAGCGCGCGCGGCCCCTCTTGCGTGGCAAAGGTGAAGGCACCCCCCTGCCAGCGCCAGTTGCGCCGCAGCGCAACACCAAGGCCATCGAGCCGCGCCAGCCAGGCGCGCAGAAGCGGCGAGGCTTTCATCGCGCGCGGAAACACCCGCCCCGAGGAGCCGGTAAACAGCGGCTGGCCCAGCTCCTCGGCCCAGTCGCGGATCTGGTCAGGGCCAAAGGCGCGCAACATCGGCGCAAGCCAGGGCGCGGCCTCGGCATATTGGGCGATCTGCGCCTCCAGCGGCGCGGCATTGAGAAGGTTTAGCCCCGATTTGCCCGCCATCAGGAATTTGCGGGCGGGCGAGGGTTTCGCCTCGCAGATCACCACGCGCCGCCCCGCCTGCGCCATCACCTCGGCCGCCATCAGCCCTGCCGGGCCCGCACCGATCACCAGCGCATCAACCTGTTCCGGGCCTGCCCAGTTTTCTGCCAAGACACATACCTGTCATGTTCTCGAGCCGCATGGCTTATTGAGAATTTAACCGCACTCCTCCATATTATGTGAAGGCACGCAACACCAAAGGCTCATGTCCGATCTGATCGTCAGTTCCTACAACATTCACAAGGCCGTCGGGACAGATATGCGCCGCGACCCGGACCGCACGATCCGGGTGATCAGCGAGTTGGGCGCCGATATCGTGGCCCTGCAGGAAGTGGACCGCCGTTTCGGCGACCGGCGCGGTGTGCTCGACCCCGCAAGCCTGCGCGACGTGACGGGGCTGGAGCCCGTGGAACTGACCGACCGGTTGGGCACACGGGCGCATGGCTGGCATGGAAATCTGCTGCTGTTGCGCGGGGCCGAGGTCGAGGCAGCCCGCGCCGTCACCCTGCCGGGGCTGGAACCGCGCGGGGCCATCGTCGCCGATATCCGCATCGCGGGCGCACCGCTTAGGGTGATCGCCGCGCATCTGGGGCTGCTGCACCAGTCGCGGCTGTTGCAGGCGCGCTTTCTGTCCAAGGAAATCGAGGCCGGCGACGGGCGGCCAACGCTGGTTATGGGCGATTTCAACGAATGGCGGCTGGGCGCGGGCTGTTCACTGATGCCGATCCGGCGCGAATTGCGCGCGGTCAAACGCTCGGCCAATACCATCGCCAGCTTTCCCGCGCAGATGCCGGTCTTGCCGCTTGACCGGATCATCGGCTGCCGCAAGGCAGAGGTCGAGGCGCTGAGCATCCATGACAGCACGCTTGCCCGCAAGGCCTCGGATCACCTGCCGATCCGCGCCGCGCTGCGCTTGCCCCGCGCCCAAAGCGCGGTTATGTGAGCCGCAGATACCCGCAGCACACGACAATCCCCAGCACAGGCGCCCCCCATGACCGAGGCCCGGAAGCTTTATATCAAGACCTATGGCTGTCAGATGAATGTCTATGACAGCGAGCGCATGGCCGAGGCGCTGGGGGCGTCGGGCTATTCGGTGACGGACACGCCCGAACAGGCGGACATGATCCTGCTCAACACCTGCCATATCCGCGAAAAGGCCGCCGAGAAGGTCTATTCCGAACTGGGGCGGCTGAAACCGCTGAAAGCCGCCAATCCCGATCTCAGGATCGGGGTGGCGGGCTGCGTGGCGCAGGCCGAGGGCGAAGAGATCATGCGCCGCCAGCCGCTGGTCGATCTGGTGGTGGGGCCGCAGACCTATCACCGCCTGCCCGCGATGGAAGCGGCCGTGCGCGCAGGCGAACGCGCCGTCGATACCGAATTTCCCGAAGAGGACAAATTCGCCCATCTGCCCAAGGCCCCGCGCGCGCGCCGTGCGCCCGCCGCATTCCTCACTGTGCAGGAAGGCTGTGACAAGTTCTGCGCCTTCTGCGTGGTGCCCTATACGCGCGGGGCGGAAGTTTCACGCCCGGTCGCGCGCGTGCTGTCAGAGGCGCGCGATCTGGTCGAACGCGGCGTGCGCGAGATCACGCTGCTGGGCCAGAACGTCAACGCCTATCATGGCGCGGGCGAGGGCGGCACTTGGGGGCTGGCACGGCTGATCCGCGAACTGGCGCGGATCGACGGGCTGGAGCGGATCCGCTTCACCACCTCGCACCCCAATGACATGGAAGACGACCTCATCGCCGCGCATGGCGACGAGCCGAAGCTGATGCCCTATCTGCACCTGCCAGTGCAATCGGGCAGTGACCGTATCCTCAAGGCGATGAACCGCAAACACACGGCCGCCCAGTATCTGCGGCTGATCGAACGGCTGCGTGCGGCGCGGCCCGACCTGCTCTTGTCGGGCGATTTCATCGTGGGCTTTCCCGGCGAGAGCGATCAGGATTTCGAGGACACGCTCGCGCTGGTGCGCGAGGTCGGCTACGGGCAGGCCTTCAGCTTCAAGTATTCCGCCCGACCCGGCACCCCCGCCGCCGAGCGCGCACCAGTGCCCGATGAGGTGGCCGCCGACCGGCTCCAGCGCCTGCAGGCGCTTCTGACCGAACAGCAGCGCAGCGTACAGGCGGCGATGGTCGGGCGCGAAGTGTCGGTGCTGTTCGAGAAACCGGGGCGGCTGCCGGGGCAGATGGTGGGCAAGTCCGACTATCTGCACGCGGTCCATGTCACCGACCCGCGCGCCGAAATTGGCCAGATCGCGCGCGTGCGGATTACCGAAAGCGGGCCGAATTCGCTGGGTGGCGTGCTGGTGGGCTGAGCGCGGCTCGGCTCAGGCCACCTTTTCCAGCGCCACCTGCGGCACCACGCCCAGCGCATGGCAGACATCGCGGGTCAGATGCGCGCGGTTGAGCGTGTAGAAATGCAGATCCTCCACCCCCTCGCGCACCAGCCGGTCGCACAGCTCGGTGCACAGCGCCGTGGCCAGCAGATCCGCCCGCCCGTCGCGCGTGGCTTTCTCGAACGCGTCATCGAGCCATTGTGGCACGCTCGCCCCCGTCGCCAGTGCGAATTTGCGAATGCCGGACCAGTTCTCGATCGGGATGATGCCGGGGATGATCTTGCCGGTGATCCCTTCGCGCGCGCAGGTGTCGCGGAAGCGCAGGAAGGTCTCGGGCTCGAAAAAGAACTGCGTGATCGCCGAATCGGCCCCGGCGGCGAATTTGCGCTTCAGCCAGCGCACATCGGCCAGATTGTCTGCCGCCTCCGGGTGCGGCTCGGGATAGGCGCCCACGCGCAGGGTGAACTTGCCGGTCGTGGCCAGCGCCTCGATCAGCTCGACGGAATGGGCGAAGCCGTCGGGATTGGGCGTGAACCGCCCCTGCCCTTTCGGCGGGTCACCCCGCAGCGCCACGATCTCGCGCAGACCGGCCTTGGCATAGGCGTCGGCAATCTCCAGCGTCTCGGCGCGGGTGGCGTCCACGCAGGTCAGATGGGCGGCCACATTCAGCCCGAATTGCGCGCCAATGGTGGTGACGGCCTCATGCGTGAGCTTGCGTGTCGTGCCGCCCGCCCCATAAGTGACCGAGACAAACTCGGGCCCCAGCGGGGCCAGCATCCGCACGGTCTCCCACAGCCGGAAACTGGCCTCCAGCGATTTGGGCGGGAAGAACTCGAAGGAAACGCGCGGTGTGCTCATGGGGTCTTGCTCCTGTGACTGCCCCCTTGTGCCATGC
The DNA here is from genome assembly GCA_007116575.1 of Paracoccaceae bacterium. Taxonomy (GTDB): domain Bacteria; phylum Pseudomonadota; class Alphaproteobacteria; order Rhodobacterales; family Rhodobacteraceae; genus Roseinatronobacter. Next base: position 1,197 of record SKIF01000026.1, on the reverse strand, counting down.
GCGCGAATGTGAAACCAATTCATTATTCTCAACACCATTATGAGCCCGACATGCATATCGAGTTCCGCCACCTGCGCACGATCAAGGCCATTCATGAGGCAGGCGGGCTGGCGCGCGCGGCTGACCTTCTGAACATGACCCAGTCCGCGCTGTCGCATCAGGTCAAGGGGATCGAGGATCAGGCGGGTGTGGAACTCTTCGTGCGCCGGTCTAAACCGCTCAAGCTCTCGGCGGCGGGGCTGAAGATGCTGCGCGCGGCCGAGGATATCCTGCCGCGTGTGGCCGCGCTGGAAGACGAATTCAGCGGGCTGCGCAAGGGCTCGGCGGGGCGGCTGCATATTGCCATCGAATGCCATGCCTGTTTCGACTGGCTGTTTCCGGTGCTGGAGAAATTCCGCCACGCCTGGCCCGATGTCGATGTCGATATCCGCCCCGGCCTAGCCTTCGACGCCCTGCCCGCGCTGAAACGCGAAGAGGTCGATCTGGTGGTCTCGTCAGACCCCGAGGCGCTGGAGGGCGTGCAATTCCTGCCGCTCTTCGACTATGAGCCGGTTTTCGTGGGCGCCGCGACCCACCCGCTGGCCGCAAAACCCTTCATCGAGGCTCAGGATTTCCGTGACCAGACGCTGATCACCTACCCCGTCGAGCGCACGCGGCTTGATGTCTTCACACAACTGCTGACACCCGCCAAGGTCGAGCCGCGCGCGATCCGGCAAGTGGAACTGACCGCCGTGATCCTGCTGCTGGTGGCCTCGGGGCGCGGGGTGTCGGTGCTGCCCGACTGGGTGCTGCGCGAGGGGCGCTATCACTCGGATTATGTGACCAAACCCCTGACCGAAGCCGGGCTGACGCGCAGGCTCTATGCCGCCGTGCGCGAGGAGGACGCCGCGCGGCCCTTCATGGCGCATGTGCTGCGGCTGGCCCGGACGGAGCCGGTGAAGTTGCAAAGGGGGTGAGGTTCGGTGTCATGGGAAATGGCCCCTTTCCTTCGGCGAAAAACTGCCCGAGCCGCGACGGCTTCACATTCCCGAACGGGCAGACTATAGCCCGCACCACCACCGCGACAGGAGCGCCCCATGCAAGGCAGTGCCAACCTCACCATCATGATCAACGCCGCGCGCAAGGCGGGCCGGGCGCTGGTCAAGGATTTCCGCGAGGTCGAGAACCTGCAGGTGTCCTCCAAGGCGGCGGGGGATT
>SKIF01000094.1 GCA_007116575.1 Paracoccaceae bacterium | reverse complement strand
CGGCGATATGTCCCAGCATCGGGTGTGCAGCCCCCGGCCCGGCATGCAGTGCGCTGCCCTGCCCGCCGGGGGTGGTCAGCGCCACCATGTCGCCCGCGCCGATCTGATAGCCCTCGGCGGTGACGAGCGTATCCGAGGCCAGGGCGGACACCGGAGAAAGGGCGAGACTGGCAACGAGGGCAGCGATGGCAAGGCTGCCCGCGAGGGTCTGGTTTCTGGTCACGGTCCAACTCCTTCATTTAGGGGGGGCAGCGCTGTCCGTCCGACGGCGGAACGCTGTAGGCGCTTGGCAGTGTGGATCATTCCCGCACCAGGTACCCGGTTGTGCGCTCCTCTCGTATCGTCCCTGGAAACTGCTGCCGGTAATGCATGATCAAGCTCGTTTCGGTCACGTCAACAGTTGCAAAGACTAATGTGCCGTTTTGCCCAACAGTCCGGCGCAGGAACTCTTCGGCCACCATTTGCAAATCCGCAACTGCAGCTCGCCCGTCAAATAGGGGCACCACGCCCTCCTCGACGGAACCGCCCGATGTTGTCCAAGGGTCGAGATGGAGGTAGACGACCTCTTCATGCACACGCTGATTCACCCTATGATAGGTACAGCCCGAGTCCCGCCTGACCACCCGTCCCGCTGCATCGATCATGATCATGAAATTCGCACATGACCCAGTCCCGGTCAGCCAGCGACCATCGGGCAATGTGACCGTTTCAGTCCATGCATGGTCCAAGTTGAACCGCGCGGGAAGATCGATGTAACCCGCAGGTATTTCATCTGTTGCAATCATTTCAGGCAAGTCGGGCCGGGGCGGCACGACATGATCCACGGCAAAGCGCTGGCTACCCAGCACCCCAGCTTCAGCCATCAGATGCAGATGCACGGCACCGATATCGCCCGAGCCGAAAAAGGCAAAGGTAGTGCTTTCGCCGGGGGCCAGATCGCGCGCGCCTTCGCCAAAGGCAAAGCCGGTGCCGTGGTCGCGCGGGGCGCGTTCGGGCTGCAGGGCGGGGCGAAAGCCTGCCACCAGCGCAGGCGAGACATTGGTCACCTGCACGCGGAAGGTGGTGCTGTCGCGTCCGGTGCGCTCGATCGCCAGCAGGGTCACAGCCAGCGGGCCCTCGAGGGTTTCGGGCTCCGGCGCGGGCGCTGGTTCCGGTTCCGGCTCGGCGGCCGCGGCGAGCGGGTCGATCCGGTCGCGCCATGCAAGCGTCGGCGGCTCGGGCTCGGCGGCGGTGTCGGGCTCGGCGGCGGTGTCGGGTTCCGGTTCAGGCTCGGGTTCCGGTTCAGGCTCGGGTTCCGGTTCAGGCTCTGGCTCAGGTTCGGGCGCCGGTTCGGGCTCAGGTTCGGGCTCAGGCAGGCAATCGCGCTCGGCGGCGGCGCGCAGTTGCGCGGCGATCTCGGTATCTGCGGCGCGGCCCAGGCGCTCGGTGATGATCTGATTCAGCCGCTCGGGCGTGCGTTCGGCGCCCCGAAGTCCCTCGGCATCAAAGGCGATTTCCAGCAAGGCGTAGGCGCGCAGGTTCTGATAGGCGCGCTCGTTGCGCTCGCTCTCGCTCAGCCTGGGGCGTCGCCAGCGCGACCCCGGCAGCGTCGCCTGTACGTGATTGCCCAGAAACGGCAGATGATATTCGAAAATGACCCGATCGGCTTCGCTCAGGACGCGACGAAAGCTGCGCAGATCTTCCTGCCAGGCTTCGGCCGGCAGGCGGGCCAGGTCGGCATGGACGCGCGGAAACACCTCGGCGTGGCGCCAGTCCCACGCCCGCATGCCCAGCGTCTCGCCCAGCCGCACCGCGGTCAGAAACGCGCCGGCGGTGCTGCCAAGCGCCCAGGTGATGGCCTTGCCCTCGCCCCAGTAATAGGCACGGTTGGCGGCCGAGACATAATCGCCGTTGCGCAGGTCGATGGCGATCTGCCCAGCGATCAGGGGGTCGATATAGGGCAGACTTGAACCGCCTGCAGTGAGCACAGTCAGGAAGGCATCGGCCATCAGGTATTCGTCGCCGTAGAGAACGATGAGGTCTTCAATGGGCGTCTGCCCGATCAGCACGCATTCTATCTGCGCCCGCGCCGGACCGGCGGCGTTCAGCGCGCCGATCAGCGCCACGGCGGCCAGTGTGCCGCGCAGGGCGGCGCGGCGGCGCGTGGCGTTTGCCGAGGGGCTCATGGCCGCCCCCCCGCCGGCTGTTCGAGCAGTTCGATGACGCTTTCCTCGTGGAAGAGGAATCCTTCGAACGGCACCTCTTCGTGATCGATGCGCAAGAAGAATCCGCTGCCCACTGGCTGCACCATTACCATGCGCACGCCTTCGCGGGTCTCGAAATAGCCCCGCAGCCAGCCGGCCAGTTGTACCGGAAAATCGGTGGCGCTCAGATCAAACACGGTGTCGCCCCGGTGCACGCGCCGCCCGGTCGCATGGGTGACGACCGTCAGGCTTCCGTCATCGCCCAGATCGACGATTTCCATCGCGCAAGGCTCGAAGGTCAGTTGCGCTCGGCCCTCGGGGTCGACCGTGAGGGTGATCTCGCAGCGGCTGACATGGCTGAGCATCTGCCCCTCGCCCATGCCGCGAATGCGGATCTCGCGGGTGCCGGTCAGGATCAGCGCGGGTGGTGCCTCGGCGGCGGGGGAGACGGGCGGGGTCACGGGTGCGGGCGCGGGCGGGACTGCCGCTGTCGGGGGCGGCGGTGCGGGGGCCGGTTGTTCGGGGGCCGGTTGTTCGGGGGATTGCGCCGCTGGCGAGCCTGGGGCGGGGAGCAAGGGCATGGGGGCCGGGCTGCCCTGATCGCGCGCCCATTCCTCAGGCGTGACCAGCCACATCCCTTCCATCCAGCCGCGTGTGCCATCAGGGGTGATGACCTCGGCCCAGCCCTCGAACGCTGCCAGTTCAGTGACGCGCGTGCCATTGGCCCAGCGCGACAGCCTGGCGGTGGCATCGTCCGGTCCGGCGTATAGAACCGCATAAGGTGCGCGCGCGCTCAGGATCACGCGCTGTTGCAGCGGCTGCGGCACAGGCGGCGTGCTGGCTGGAGGCACCGCGGCCGGGGGCTGCGGCACAGCGACAGCCGGGGGCATGGGCGCGCGCGCCGGGGCCGGGATCAGAAAAGGCTCGTAGGCCCAGCCCAGTGAGCGCCCGTCCGACATCCGCAGCCAGACCCAGTCGCCGCGCCGCGCAAAGACCAGCACAGTGGTGCCATTAAGCAAGCGATTGAGCACCCGGTAATTCGTACCCGGCCCTGCGCGGGTGTTCAAATCGTCACGGCGCGGGTTCTGCACGATCATGGCCGCTGGCTGGCCGGGGCGCTCGTCGATCAGGTAATGATAATAGGCCCAACCCTCCTGCCCGCTTTCATGTCGGATGCGCGCCCAGTCGCCCTGCTGTTCCAGCAGCGTGGCGGTGGTGCCGTTGCGCATTGCCATGATGATGCGATGCCCGGTGCCTGGCCCGGCACGCAGATTCAACGTGGTGTCGTTGGGGTCATCGACGACAAGCGGCCGCGCGGTTGCCGGTGCCGAAGCCATCAGCGCCGCGACAAGCAAGACAAGCGCAACAATCAGCGCCATGCGACGCGCTGCGGCGGTACCGGATGCGGGGGCAATGCGGAACCGTTGCGCGCAAGGGCTGTGACGGGCATCGACATGATGCCTTGCACGGCATGCGGGCACGGACAGATGCCCTGCGGGGGAAAGCTGCCGGTTCAGTCGCATTCGGCATACTCCGATGTGATGCAGGTCTGCGCGCGCTGCTGCGCTTGCGCGATCTCTGCCTCGCCCAGCGTTGCCATCATTGCTGCACGCTCATCCTCGGCGGCATCCGGCTCTTGCAGATGCGCGATCTCATACCACATCAACGCGGTCTCGTTATCCTGGGCAACGCCAAGGCCGTCGCGAAACTGATCCCCTATACTGATCGTAAAGGGTGCGTATCCAAGCGCCGCAACATCACGAAAATAGCCCATGGCCTGCTCAAGGTCAGGCGGGCCGACAAGGCCCCGCGCCTGAACCATGCCCATGTATAGCCTTGCATTCTCGTTGCCTTGTGCCAATGCCCGCTCCAGCAGGCGCAGCGCTTCAGGGATGTCCTGATCGACCCCTTCGCCGGTCATGTACATATAGCCAAGCTGCGCCTTGCCATAGGGGTGACGCTGAGCGGCAGACAGACGGTAGTAATGCACCGCGCGGTCTGTATCGGCGTCCACCCCGATCCCGCGATCATAGTGCCATCCCAGCATACCCTGACCTTCTGCGTCGCCCTGCTCGGCTGCAAGGCGAACCCAGCGCAGCGCCTCGGCCTCATCGCGTTCGACATCAACGCCTCTGCGATACACCCAGCCCAGAAAGGTCATCGCACCCGCACGGCCCTGTTCAGCGGACAGCACAAGCCATTCGCGCGCGGCAATCGGGTCTCGCTCGACGCCGCGACCATGGAACAGCATGCGACCCAGATTCAGCTGCGCCACGGCCAACCCTTGATCGGCGGCCATACGATACCAGCGCACGGCCTCGGTGTCGTCCCGTGCCACACCCTCACCGCGCCCATACATGAAGCCGACCACATTCTGCGAGGGCGCATGGCCCTGATCAGCGGCGCTGCGATGCCAGCGCATCGCCTCGACAAGATCCGGCTCCAACCCCGACGCGCCATCCATGTAGAGGATACCCAGATCGAACTGCGCCACCAGATCACCGGCTTCTGCGGTCGCGCGCAGGGCGGTGATGTCAATCTCCTCGTCAGTTTCGGCGGCAAGTGGCTGGAACAGTCCAACCATCCCGACCGCTGACAAAACACTCAGCAATCCGCGCATCATTTCCGCCTCCCCCTGGCTGAAACCAACCTTGTTGCCGCTTGCCGCATGACCCCGCTCAAAACCGGCCTAAGCGCGCCAGCGGGGCTTTTCGGTCCGGGTATTGCGTGTGGGCGCTGTCGGTGCATCGCGCCATGCGATACCGTTATTATATCCCGGTCCTTTCCGTTCTGAATTGACCCGGATCAAGGCAAGCCCATCCGCGCGCGCCCTAAACTGCCATCGGGTCAATCCTTGGGAATTAACCGCGCGCGGGGGTGCCGCGATGCGCCAGTTCCCTTGCACCCCAATGGACCGGCCCGCCCCATGGCTGGGGCAGACAGAGAGGGAGCCGCCATGAACCCGCTGATGCGAGCTGTTTTCGTCCTGACTGCGGCGCTGCTGCTGGTCCCTTCTGCGCTGCTGGCCGAAGCTCTGGGGCATTGGCGCTACACCGGGGTCGAGGTCGTTCCGGTGGAGCCGCACCTGCCCGATGATCCGCGCCTTCACCGCGAAACCTTCACCATAAGCCCCGGCAGCGCCACGCATGAAAGGCAGGGCGGCCAGTATTAGGTGGATTACCGCGTGCAGGCGCAATGGGATGCTCCGCCCGGCATCCTGATCCCTGGGCAGGAGGTAACGCTGGGTCTCAACCTTCATGTCGCCAACTGGCAATGGTCGCATTTTGAAAACAGTTGGAACACAAGTTTGATAATGATCGCCGCGACGCGCCCCTTCACAGATGCCGCACATGTCAGTGACCGCGCCTTCTGGTTTCATTACGAGGGCGGTCGCGTTGTCGGTGCCACCGTCGGCACGCGCGACGACCCCCGCAGCGCCAGCGAGCGTGGCAGTTTCATCCCGCCGCCAGGCGATGATCGGCGCGGGCTGAATTATTTCGCCATCAGAGTTGTCGAGATCAACCGCCCCGCCCGCGTTTATTACGTCTATGAATGGCGCCCCGGCCCGCCCGACCCCGATGCCGAACCGCCGCTGGTGGCGGGGGCCGAGGACACCCCCCCACCCCGCCCGTCATCGCCACCCCCGACGATCCTGACAGTCCAGACCAAAGGACCCCGGCATATGTGACGTTGGTTCGCGGTCATGTAATTGTCAGACGTGGTGATAGCGCATGGATGCCCCT
>SKIF01000037.1 GCA_007116575.1 Paracoccaceae bacterium | reverse complement strand
GCAACACACCAGTAAGAGCGGTGCTGCGAACGGTACCTTTTGTCCCTGCTATCGGATAGTCGGTTCCCGTGGGGTAGGCCAAATTCGCACCAATGGGCTGGTCGATGATTATGGCATAGGACAGCTGTTCGTTGATCTGGCCCCTGAAGCGCAGATCAAGGTTCCAGAAGCTCTTGGATATGTTGCCGGATGAGTCGCCGCCAATCGCCCGCCCCGTAACCCGCGGATCGGTATAGGACGCGCCGAATTCGAGGTAGTTGCCTTGTTCGAACAGGATCGCCATGGACTGGTTCGACCGCTCGATACCGCCCGAGACTGCCGGGCCGGCGGCAAGGGCCATCAGACTGGTTGCAAGAATGGTTCTGCGCACGGAAAACTCCTCCTTTTTCCCCTGCTTGCCTGCATCGGCAGGATTTCGCTGACGTCCATTAAACGGGCAGTTTGCCATCTGTCCCGGCTGACTTAGCGTCAAGTCGGTCGCAACAGAGAACCAATGTGACACAAATGCAACGCCTGTTACTGATCTGCAGGTAAAAGCCGCGTAATCCCGACCGCTCCGCCGCGCGCCAGATCGGGGGCGAGGGTCATCGGGATGTATTCGCCGCGCCGCCACAGATCGCCCAGATCATCGTAATGGCGGCTCAGCGGGTGGCCCGACTGCCCTGTGGAGAGGATGAAGACCGAGCTTTCGGGATCGGCAAAATCATAAACCCCGCGATAGACCGAGGCATGAACATTGGCGAAGGGCTCGGGGTCGCGCCCTGATGTGCGTGCGCGCATCAGCGTATGATCGCCGCCCGAGGTGGACTGGCGGATATTGACGAAATGGCGCAAGAGCGGCACCTCGCCCAGCACGCCATGCTTGTGCGTGGCCATATGCGCATCGCCCCAGCGCCAGCTTTCGACATTCTCGCCATAGGTCTCGGTCAGCCGCAACAACGCCTCGTCCAGCGCGGTGATGGCAATCTCGGTGCAGGTCTCGCGGACCGAGGATTGCACGATATTGCACCATTCCGAAGCACCATCCGTGTCGCGAAAGACACGCTCGATGAAAACCGGTTCGACATGCGTGAATGTATCGGCGAGCGGCCCGAGTTCATCGCGGATCAGCCGATCCTGCAGATGGCGCATCCAGGCGGCGTAGATCAGCGGCTCGGGCAGATGCTCGTTCATCTCGCCGTTCCAGTCCGCCAGCAGGCGCAGCGCGCGCTGACGCAGATGGGCGCGGGTGCCCGCGGGCGCGGCTTCGCCCGAAAACCACAGATCCGCGGCCACCAGCGGCAGCAGCAGCCGCGCGGCGGGGCTCACGCTGTCAAGCTGCGCTTCGATGAAACTGTCGCGGGTATGAACACTGCGCTGGCGCATCAGATGCGAGAAGCGCTCAATCCGCTGCGTGTCGCCCCAGTCATGACTGACATGAAGCGGAAAGGGGCGGTCGAGGATCTTGTTGTTGGTGTTGCCAAGGATACCGCTGTCGGGGTCCAGAAAGCGCGGATTGGCCGAATAGGGCAGGGTACCCAGCCAGCGGTTCTCGCGCTTCCAGCCCGGAGCGGGCATCCGGCCTTGCGTCTCATGCGCCGCGTCGCGTCGCGGCATCCGGCCGATGGTCTGCATCGCGACCCGGTCGCGCGAGGCCAGCATCAGGTTCTGCGCGGGCGCGATATACAATTCGCCCGCCGCCAGCGCCTCTTCGATGGTCTGCGCCTGCATCAGCCGGATCGCAGCCGTCATCGAGGTATCTGCCGGGTCCAGCGCCGTCCAGCCGATGCTGGCGACATGGCCGGGCGGGGTGACGGTGCCCAGGTCGAACAATGCGCCCGACAGGACCGGGCCGTTCTCACTCCAGCGCAGGGTCAGGGTGACGGGCTCTTCATCGCGGATACGGATGATCGAGCCGCGGGTGTCGAACTCGGCCCAGCCGTCCGGGGTTCGGTATTGCAGCGGGTCATCGGGGTTCAGCTCTTCGATGAAGATGTCGCTGTCATCGACATAGGCGGTGGTGATCCCCCAGCCCAGCGCATCGGACCGGCCCGAGAGCACTGCCGGGATGCCCGGAATCGTCGCCCCGATCACCCCGCCCGACTGCAATTCCAGCCGTGCCAGATACATCAGCGCAGGCGCGGTCAGTTCCAGATGCGGGTCCGAGGCCAGCAGCGCGCCCCCGGCCGCCGTCCGGTCCGGGCTGGCAGCAAAGCTGTTCGACGCCCCGCCCAGCGCGGGCGGTGAGATCGGCCAGAGCGGATCATCATACTGCGCGCGCCGCGTGTCGGGCCGGATATCGGGGAATAGCTGCGCGTAATCGGGCAGGGCGGCCAGGCCCGAGCCGGGCGCGTCGGGCATCAGGTCGCGCAGCCGCTCGGGCGGCACCAGAAGCGAGGTCCGCGCGCGCAGCACCTCGGTTGCGATCTGGCTGTTGAGTTGCACATTCAGCAGCTTCAGGATCGCCAGCGAGTCGGCGGGCTGCCACAGCGGCATCTCGGCGCTGAACAGGAAGAATTCAGGCGCACCACGGCCGCGCGCGCGCTCATTGGTCAGTCGCAGCCAGGCATTGACCCCGGCGGCATAGGCGGTCAGTGCGGCCTGGGTCTGGGCATCCTGTGCGGCCAGCGAGGAGCGCGCGAGAGTGTAGAGATCGAGCCTGCGCATCAACTCGTCAATTCTGAGCGTGCGCCGCCCGAACATCTCGGACAGGCGGCCTTGCGCCGTGCGGCGCAGCATCTGCATCTGCCACAGCCGGTCCTGCGCATGGACGAATCCCAGACCGTAGAACACGTCCCTGTCACTTTCGCCAAAGACATGCGGCACGTTATGCGTGTTGCGCACGATCTCGACCGGTGCCCCCAGCCCCGGCAGGCTGAAACGCTCGTTATAATCGGGCAGCGAACGCGAGAGGAAGAAATAGAGCCCCAGCACCACCAGCCCCACCAGCGCGGCAAGCACGCCGAATATCCTCAGAAGCCAGCGGAAGAGAGTGACCATGGGCAGGGGCTTTGTGTTGACGGTATCCGTGGCGCTGATAGGTATTGCGGCAGCGCCCGAAGCGCAATGACAAGAATTCGAGAGGGAGAGAGGGCAATGGCACGAGTGGCGTTTCTGGGCCTTGGCGTGATGGGCGGACCGATGGCCGCGCATCTGCTGCGCACGGGCCATGATGTGCGGGTCTATAACCGCACCGAGGCACGGGCGCTTGCCTGGGTCGAGGCGCATGGCGGCAGCCATGCCACCACTCCGCGCGCGGCCACGGAAGGTGCCGAATTCGTGATGGCCTGTGTCGGCAATGATGACGATCTGCGCAGCGTTTGCCTGGGCGAGGACGGGGCTTTTGCCGGAATGACGGCGGGCACGCTCTTTATCGATCACACCACGGTCTCGGCGCAGGTCACGCGCGAGTTGCACGCGTTGGCGCAGCAGGCGGGGATCGGCTTTGTCGACGCACCTGTCTCGGGCGGGCAGGCGGGGGCCGAAAACGGCGTGCTCTCGATCATGTGCGGGGGCGCAGAGGCCGATTTCGACCGCGCCGCCCCGGTGATGGACGCCTATGCCCGCGTGGCCAGGCGCATGGGCGAGAGCGGCGCGGGCCAGATCGCCAAGATGATGAACCAGATCTGCATTGCCGGGCTGGTGCAGGGCCTGTCCGAGGCTTTGCATTTTGGCGAAAAGGCGGGCATGGACGGGCGCAAGGTGGTCGAGGTAATTTCCCAGGGCGCCGCCGGGTCGTGGCAGATGGCCAACCGCCATGGCACGATGCTCGATGGCGAATTCGAGCACGGCTTTGCCGTGGACTGGATGCGCAAGGATCTCGGCATCTGTCTGGCCGCCGCCGATGAATTCGGCGCATCGCTGCCGGTGACGGCGCTGGTCGATCAGTTCTACAAAGAGGTGCAGGCAATGGGCGGCGGGCGCTGGGACACCTCGTCGCTGATCGCGCGGTTGCGCCGGATGGGGGGCGCGTGATGCTGTATCAACTGGACGGAGCGGCACCCGACCTGCCCGAGGATGGCGATTTCTGGGTCGCCCCGGGGGCGCATGTCATCGGTCAGGTGAGCCTCGGCGCGGGCGTGTCGATCTGGTTCGGCGCAGTGCTGCGTGGCGATAACGAGCCGCTGGTGATCGGCGCGGGCACCAATGTCCAGGAAAACTGCGTCCTGCATACCGATATGGGCTTTCCGCTGACCATCGGGCGCGATTGCACGATCGGGCACAAGGCGATGTTGCATGGCTGCACGATCGGCGATGGCTCGCTGATCGGCATGGGGGCGACTGTGCTGAATGGCGCGGTGATCGGCAAGGGCTGCCTGATCGGCGCGGGTGCGCTGGTGACCGAGGGCAAGCAGATCCCGGATGGCTCGCTGGTGATGGGCGCACCGGGGCGCGTGGTGCGCGCGCTTGATGCTGATGCACAGGCGCGGCTGCTGGCCTCGGCAGAAGGCTACCGCGCCAATATGGCGCGATTCCGCGCCGGAATGCAGCCCTGCTGAGCGGGCATGCGACAGAGAATTCGTCGCGTTGAAACGCGCCCGTGTAGCGTGTTCAACGACATGTCGCGGGCGTGACAGGCCAAGCGGATCTCATACGCGATGACGCAGGCAGGCCAGTGCGGTTGCGGGCGGGGCCGATTTCCCTCTTGATCTTGCATCCGGCCTGACCTAAGCCTGCGCTCGGACTTAGGGGTATAGCTCAGTTGGTAGAGCATCGGTCTCCAAAACCGAGGGTCGGGGGTTCGAGTCCCTCTGCCCCTGCCAGTCCGCGCGCCGTCACGCTGCATATCGGCGCGCACAAGACCGCCAGCACGCATCTGCAAAAGACCCTTGCCGCAGCACGCGCCGATCTGAAGGCGGCTGGCTGCACCTATCTCGGTCCGGACCTCTTGCGCCGCGAGTTGCGCATTCCCTCGCTGGAACGCCCCCTGAAAGGCATCCTGCGCAAAAGCGCGGCGCTGCGCGCGGCGCTGGCTGAAATCACGACACCGCGCTTGCTGCTGTCGGACGAGAATATCCTTGGCGAGACACGCCCGCCGAGTCTGGCGCAGGGCGATCAGCTTTATCCGGGGGCCGAGGCGCGGCTGGGCAAGCTGCTGGCGGCGCTGGAGATGGAAGGAGTGACGCTCGCGCTGGCGCTGCGCGACCCGTTGGCGCTGATGGTTTCGGGCTGGGGGCATCAGCACGTGGCGGGGCGGGAGGTGAGCTTTGCCGAGTATTGCGCCGGTGTGCAGCCTGCGGCGCTGCGCTGGAGCGGGCTTGTCGAACGGCTGATAGGCTGCGCGGGCGTGCGTGACCTGTTGCTCTGGCGCTACGAGGAGTATGGCGGGCTTGCCAAAGAGATCGGCCAGCGGCTGACCGGGTTGGCCTGTGTGCCTGTTCTGGCCGGAGGGCAGGGCGGGGCGTTGCTCGCCGGCCCGTCCGCGCGCGCATTGAGCGAGGCGGCCGCGATCCGCCGCGCACAACCGGGGCTGGACTACAAGCACGCGCTGCGCCGCGCCATGCGGCGCTATCCGCGCGGACCGGACACCCCCGCGCCACAGCTTTTCGCCCCCGAAGAGATGGCCGCAAGCGCGCGCGCCTATCGCGACGACTGGGAGCGGCTCCGCGCAATGGAGGGTGTGACCTGTCTGACCCTGTCTGAGCGGTCTTCCGCCACTGCGCGCGCAGTTCCGACTTGAATCCGGGCCGGGGGCTGCGTATGTGGCACACCAAGCAAGAGGATCCGATCATGGCCAAGACGAACCCGTTCCAGTTCATGCAGCAGGTGCGCGCCGAGACGGCGAAGGTCACCTGGCCCACGCGGCGCGAGGTGCTGGTGACCACGGTCATGGTGCTGGTCATGGCAGCGCTGACGGCAGTGTTCTTCTTCCTCGTCGATCTGCTGATCCGCACCGGGCTGTCGAGCCTTCTGGGCATGTTCAACTAAGCAAGAGCGAGCGTGTTTCCCCGCAGGCGGGCCCCGAG
>SKIF01000050.1 GCA_007116575.1 Paracoccaceae bacterium | reverse complement strand
TTGAAACTCTAACTTGGAAAGGTGGTGAAAACCACATGCAGGTATCGGTTCGCGACAACAATGTCGATCAGGCTCTTCGGGCGCTGAAGAAAAAGCTCCAGCGTGAAGGGGTGTTTCGTGAAATGAAGCTCAAGCAGCATTTCGAAAAACCCTCTGAGAAGAAAGCCCGTGAGAAAGCTGAAGCCATCCGCCGCGCGCGCAAGCTCGCACGCAAAAAGGCACAGCGCGAAAACGGGCTCTGAGTGAGCTGACAAGGTGGAAGGGCGTGCCCTGCCACATGAGTGACCCCCGAAGGCCCGGCCTGCGGGGGTTGTTTTTTTTGCGCAGCCAGCCCTGACAGGTTGCTGGGCTGCGGCTTTATGAAACCGGTCTTTCGTCAATTCGCGGCACTATTCTTGCGCAATGATGGTGATGTGGGACAGTATTCCACCTGAAAGCGCGTGAGCAACGTCACAGGGCCAGAAGCGCAGCACCCGCAGCGAGGCTTGCGCCGAACATCAGCATTGACCACTTGTGGAAGTGCCACCAGATTCCGGGCTGCCGAGCAAGTCTCAGGGCGATCAGATTGGCAAGAGAGCCGATAGCCAGACCGAAACCGCCGACATTGACGCCCCAGGCAAGGGCGCGCCAATCCTCGGTAAAGGGTGCCAGAAAGATCGCTGCTGGCACATTGGACATGCCTTGCGACAAGACCGCGCCGAAGGCGTAGGGCCCGCCGGGCCAGTCCATCGCTGCGCTGGCCAGTGCCGCAACACCAGGAAGTCGGCCAAGCAGTCCCAGATCGACAAACATCAACACGAATACCAGCAGCAGGGGCCAGTCAACCCCGCGGAGAACTTGACGAAATGCGCCTGCAAAGACACCGATCACCAGCACCGCTCCGATCAGCGCAAAGCCTGCATTAACGATGAGCAGAAACACTGGATAGGCCGCAAGCGAAACTATCATCAGTGGCCGCCGCAAGGGCAGTTGATCTGTTGTTTCCTTCACACCTAGGCGGGTCTTGCCAAAACCCAGAGGAACCAGCGCAATCAACAGCACGAGCATGGCCCCGGCAATCGGTAGCATGGCTGCCGTGAATTCCAGAAATCCCGCACCTGAGCGTTGCCACAAGAACAGGTTCTGCGGATTGCCAACTGGTGAGACTGCCGAACCTGCATTGACGGCCAGCGCCTGAAAAATGACCAGTTTCGCCACGGGCAAATCGACAACCCGCGCCAATCCAAGCGTCAGCGGGACGGTCACAAAAAGGGCAACATCATTCGTCACCACCGCAGATAGCAGCGCGGCAAACATCACAATAGCCACTGCCAAGCCACGTTCGCTGCGCAGCCCAGCAAGCAGCTTGCGGCCAAGACGGTCAATAAGCCCAGAGACTTCCAGCCCACGGCTGAGCACCATCAACCCGGCCAGCGCAGCAACCGTTTTCCAATCGACAAGATCGACCAGATTGACCAGCGGTGTCGGAACGGCCCATAGCATGACTGGCAGGAGGCCAAGCAGGATCACCAGCAGCCATTCTGCCACAAGCCATGCCCGTATGCGCAGCAAGGTATTCATCATGGCCCGATGGATCGCGAAAGCGTCCCCAAGTCAACTCGGATCATTCTCATATGTCAGCGCGACGTGCATTCATGGCGATGGGGTTCTGGAAAAAGACTTCTTGGTCAATCTTGACAGTCACTTTTCAGATACCCACTTCTCGCTCGCGGACCGGGCCCCGCTGACAACGCTGTGTTGTGATGTCGGACCGCATCGGACATATGCGCGTCATTGGCGACAGGGCCAGAGACCGGCATGTGTTCGACCCTGTACGGACATGTCATCATGCCTTTGGCATATTCTATCTGCGATACTCCGACATCACCTGCTGACCCATATCGCGCCTGCGCTGTCATGGTTGGCACGCGATGATGAGCGCGCGACACAAACGCAGGCTGGACCGGCAGATTGCAGCATTGGCCAGCCGCTCACCCAAGCTGCGCCGACTGGTCGCTGTCCTTCATGGCCGACCGGGTGTGTTGTTGCGCTTGCCCCTTGGCCTGATGCTGATCTTTGGCGGGTTTCTCGCCATTTTGCCAGTGTTCGGGCTTTGGATGATCCCGCTTGGGCTTTTGGTTCTGGCAATTGATCTGCCCTTATTGCGCCCGTTCGTTTCGACAGCGCTCATTCGCTTGCGCCGGAAATGGTCGCTTTTGCAACGCAAGCGCCGCAATAACAACTGAACCGGAAACAGGAACGGTGACAGAATTGGACTGGATTTTCCTTCTCGGTGGCCTTTTCGGCCTGTTCCTTGGTGGTGAGGCGCTGGTGCGCGGGTCGGTTGGTATTGCGCGCAGGCTGGCCATTCCGCCGCTGTTGATCGGTTTGACCGTGGTGGGCTTTGGCACCTCTACCCCCGAATTGCTGGTTTCGGTCGATTCCGCCCTACGCGGCGTCCCGGACATTGCCATCGGCAACATCGTGGGGTCAAATATCGGGAACATCCTGCTGATTGTTGGCCTGTCGGCGCTGGTCTGGCCCATCCGCGTGATGGGCGGCACACTGCGCCGCGACACCGCCGTGATGATGGCCGCCGCACTTGCGCTTTTGCCGTTGTTTTTGCTGGGTCAGATGGGGCGATTTTCAGGCGGGCTGCTCGTCGCGGGTCTGATTGGCTATCTGGTCTGGGCCTATCTGCAACCCGGACCCGACGTGGCCGAAGATGACCCAGCGCCTGTCCCACCGCTTTGGCAGGCGGCGCTGTGGGTGGCCATAGGCCTTGCTGCCTTGATGTTGGGCGCGCGATTTCTGGTTGATGGCGCTGTCAACATCGCGCGCGGCTACGGGGTGTCCGAAGCGTTTATCGGACTGACCATCGTTGCAGTGGGCACATCGCTGCCTGAGCTTGCCACCTCTCTTATTGCCGCGCTCAGACGTCAATCCGAAATCGCCATCGGCAATATCATCGGCTCGAACATCTTCAACGTGTTTGGCATTCTGGGCGTGACTGCACTGATCACGCCGATCCCGGTGGCCGACCGGTTCCTGCGCTTCGATCTGCCGGTCATGATTGCCGCATCACTGGTGCTGACAGGCTTGCTCTTGCTGCGGCCAAAGATCGGCCGACTGACCGGTATCGGCCTGCTACTGGCCTATGCCATCTATGTATGGGCTGCACAGGGCTGAGGCTGCGCCGCGTCGCTCATGGGTTTTGGCCCTGCTTGCTCAGGCTCTTGATCCCATCATCAGGGCGGGCGGCCATGCCGGTTGCACACAACAACTACCAGACGGGAAGCGCCTGAGGCGATGCCCCCCGTAACCTGTGGGCAATCTTCGCAGTCGCAAACGCGGCTATCTTTCTGGTTATGGTCATGGCAACGTTGGCAGTTGCGGCCTTTCGCGCTCTGCCTGTCCTTAACCTGAACCTGAACCTGCACATAATCGACAAGCCGCGACGCAGCCTATCCCGGCAGCGCCAACAGGCCTGCATTCTGCAGATAGCCTCATATTCTCAATCAGTTGTCTAGCAGGCTTTCTGTCCAATTCGTCAAGCGCAATCCATCTGTTCAAAGGCGAACGCACAGGCAAGCAGATGCGCCTCTGACCAGAGTGGACCAACGAAAATCAACTCGAAGGGCGCCCCAGATGCATATTTCCCTGCCGGTACAGTTACGCCCGGCAAACCGGCAATGTTGAGTTCCCCAACAGTGGTTTCCTGAATGGTCTGGCGCGAATGAAGACCCGGCAATTCCTGTCGCATTTGAGGAAAGGCCAGTGCATCCAGAGCATGCTTGGCAAACACATCGTCGAAGATCTGGAGATATGCGGCTTTCAGTGCGATGAATTCCGGTAGCTCCGGCGGCCGTGACGGGTTTTCCATCGCTGTCACGAAATCAGGCAGCGATGGCATGAAGGAAAGCACACCCCCTGGTGCAAAGGGGTTCTCTGCAGCCGTCGCTTCGGCGAATTCGGCAAAGGTTTTCAGCGCAGCGTCAGGACCGAGGCGGCGCAGGTAGCACTCCAGATCATATGCGATGGATTCCATTCCGCGTGCATCGAAATTCGGCAGCGGATGCGTGGGTTCGCGCAGAGCGGCAAAGGCTGTTCCGGCAAAGGGGTCTTCGATCAGTTCTGCGCCTGCTGCGCGCAGCACTGCCTGTGCCTGCGCATAGAGGGCTTCTGTCTCTGGGCAGAGCGGCTGATCGCGCCAGCCCGGCCCGTACAAGCCGATGCGCTTTCCCTGAAGCCCATCAGGCGACAAACCGGCAGCATAGCCCTCAACCGGTATCTTGCCCGCACTGGCCAGAGTTTTCGGGTCTTCGGGGCTATAGCCTGCCAGAGCGTCAAGGCAATATGCCGCGTCCTTTACTGTGCGCGCGATCGGCCCCACCACATCACGATTGGCAGATAACGGGACCACGCCAGCATTCGGCACAAGGCCGATGGTCGGCTTGACCCCCACCAGGCCTTGGGCTGAAGCCGGGTTCTGGATCGAGCCGCCGGTTTCTTCGGCCAGACCGACAACGCACATCCCCGCCGCGACCGCCGAGGCCGTGCCCGCGCTGGAGCCACCGGGCACCCGGTCCTCAACGGCCACATTGATCGTGGGTCCGGCCCAGCTGTCATTGGCATGACTGCCAGTGTGGCTGAGCACGGGCACATTTGTCTTGCCCAGAATGACCGTATCAGCAGCGCGCATCCGGGCAACGACGGGGCTGTCCGTCGCGGGCATGAGGTCCACCCCACCAGTGCCCGAATAGAGCAGCCGCCAGCCTGCCGTTGTTGGGAAACCCACCATATCCATCGGATCCTTGATCACGACAGGCACACCAGCCAGCGGCCCGAGTGCTTCACCAGCCGCGCGCCTGCGATCAATCGCGCGCGCGGACTCGAGGGCTTCGGGATTCTCGAAGATGATGGCGTTGTATTTGCCATTCAAGGCTTTGATGCGCGCGATACAGGCTTCGGTCAGTGCTTCGGCAGTGAATTTTCCTGTGCTCAGACCTGCCTGAATCTCGGCAATCGTCAGGCTGTCCAGATCAAAAGCTGCGGTCTTGGGTGATTTTGCTGTCTCTGTCATGTGATGTCCTTTTCAGAGTCTTTGGCGCAAACGGCTCATGTGGACGCGGCGCGCGCTTACAGTTGAACGCCGCGCGTCAACGCGCCGTCGATCACCAGATTGGTGCCGCTTGTGAAGCTTGATGCAGGGCTGGCAAGAAAGACGATCCCGCGCGCGATTTCTTCGGGTGTGGCCATTCGGCCCATCGGGTTCAGGGCCAGCGCCGAGGCGAATAATTCGGGGTTGCCCGTCTGGATTTGCGCCCAGATCCCGCCCTCGAAATAGGTATTGCCCGGTGAAACGGCATTGGCGCGGATGCCCTGCCCCGCCAGCTTGGTGGCAAGGCCCTGTGCGTAATGCACAAGCGCTGCCTTGAACGCACCGTAAGCCGGACCTGTGAAGTCTATCTCGCGCCCCGACACGGACGAAACCAGCGTGATCGAGGCCGCATCGGACTGCGACAGCCAAGGCATGGCCGCATTCACAAGCCGGACACAATGCATCATGTCGATATTGAAACAGGCATTCCAGGCGTCCTCGTCATCGCCCACCGACAGGGCCGAAACATTGCCGATGACAATATCAATGCCGCCCATGGCTTCGGCGCTCTGACGGACCCAGGCCTCCAGTGCGGTCTTGTCGCCGACATCAACGGCAGAACCATGTACACCCAACGCCGCAACGGTCGCATCCACATCAGCTTGCGTGCGCGCGCAGATCGCCACGTCGGCCCCTTCCGCGACAAGGATTTCCGCACAGCGCCGCCCGATCCCCTTGCTGCCGCCAGTCACCAGCGCGCGCAGTCCTTTCAATCCAAGGTCCATCCCGTTCTCCCTTGCCGGATCATTTCAGAAAGCGTTTGGCGACCGAGGCGCCGACACTGTATTTCGGATCGACCATGTTCCCCAGCCGGACCTTGCCGCACATGGTCAAGAGCATGTAAGCGTCGATCTCGCTTGAACCGGTCTCCTGTGCGACCCAGCGGACAAGCTCGCGATACGCGATGCGGGTGGCATCCTCGAGCGGGCGCGCAGAGCCCACGAACATGACCATTTCTTCGGTTTCAAGCTGCGGCCAGCCATTGCCATGGCCCTTGATCAGGTCGATCTGCAATTCGACCGTGGCCGGAATTTCCAGCGCCACACCGCATAACTCGCCATCCCCCTGTATGGCGTGACAATCCCCCAGATAGAGATAGCCCCCTTCGCGGTTGACCGGCAGATAGATGATCGCACCAGGGGCCACATCTGGCAGGTCCATGTTGCCGCCATAGTAATCCGGTTGCAGGGATGAAATGGCCTCTATTTCCGGCGCGGTCCCGATGGTGCCGATGAAGGGCTCATAGGGCAGCGTCAACGTTTCGGACCAATGTACGCCCGCCTCATCGACGCGGATCTTGCGCACGACTTCGGCCAGCGGTGCGTTCAGCATCGCGGTGTTGCCTGTGCTGACCAGCCCACCAAATTCGGGGATCAGGCAGGTGGTGCCCACGGGCTGCGGGCCGCGCGGGGTGATCGAGATGATCCGCACCGCCAGTGCATCGCCCTTCTCAGCCCCTTCGACATGGATCGGTCCGGTTTGCGGGTTCAGGAAAGGGAAGTTCAGCAATTGCGACGGGCTGTCACTTTCACTGGTGATCTTGCCCTCGAAAGCGTCATGCGTCTCTATCGTGACGACTGCGCCCGGCGCGACATGCAAGACAGGGGTGGCATAAGGACCATAGACGTAATGGAATTCGCCCTGATCCGCGATGGTGATCGCATGTCGCGTGCGCGCCTGCCCCCCGGCCACGCCCTTGCGGGCCATGATAGACGTCTCAAGCCAGCTCATCCTTCATATCCTTTCCTGTTTTGGTGTCGATCTGACGAGTTTCGGGTTCATCGCGTCATTCGCAAATACAAGGCGGGCAGCTTTTCGGGCAGCGCCTCCAGCCGGTCGATCTGCACGAAGCCGCGTTTCGAGAATATCTCGGCATGGCGCTGTCCAGCCCCCTGGCCCAGCGCAATGCAGAACACATCGATCCCGCTACTGTTCAGGCTCTGCACTGCGCGCCTGGCATCGGCGACAAGATAATCAGGATCGCGAATGTCGATGTCGGACGGTTCTCCATCGGTCAGGATCAGGACCAGTCTGCGATGGGCAGGCACAGTCGCAAGCCTCGCCCCTGCATCGCGGATCGCCGCACCGATCCTGGTGGAATAGCCGGGTCTGAGACCCGAAAGCGCCATGCCCGTCAACGGCCCCAGATCATCGTGAAACTGCTTGACGCGCACCAGCCGCAGATCGTCGCGCCCGTCAGAGGCAAAGGCCGTGATCGCCAGCGGATCACCCAACTGGGTCATGGCATGGGCCAGAACCCCCGTTGCTTCGCGCAAGAGCGCAATGATGCTTGGTCCGGTGAGGCTGACGGGATCGCCCGTGGAATGTGACGTATCAAGCAGCAGATGCACGGCAATCGAGCGATCGGGGGTGGCAACCCCCTCATAGACACGGTGATCTGGTGTGCTGCGCGCGCGCAACTGAATCGACGCCTCGATGGCCGCATCGAGGTCCAGCCGCTCGCCCTCAGCCTGCCGTTTCAGACGCTTCTGCCGCCCCATGGCAGCGGCACGCACAAGCGAGCGGATACGGGCGAGAAGCGGGCCTTGGCGGTCTTCCAGCTTGCGCCAGAACAGTGGATCACCCGGTGCGGGTTCGTATTCCTTCACCGTGACCCAGTCGGCGCGCTCGATCCCGGCCAGATAGTCATATTCCGGCAGCCGCCCGACAATACGCCCAACCCCGCTTGCAGCCGGAGCCGGGACAATCTTTTCGGGCGGCATATCGGCGCTTTGATCGGCGCGCTCGGTCTTGTGTTCCTGCGGGCTGTCCGTTTCTTCGCTGCGGCGCAGATCATGGGTTTCGATGTCGATATGATGGTGCTGCTGCGCCTCATGCGGGTCAGGCGGCAGATCCCAAAGCCCCAGATTGTCGTCGCGGTAGACCGGCTGCACCACATAGTCGCGGGCATTGAACTGAACTCGCGTCTGGCCCAGATCATTACCGAGGATATTGCCGATATGGCGCGACAGCGCGGGGCTACCGATTTGCCCCTCGCCTGCCCGGAACATTTCCACCCCTTTGCGGACCCAGCCGTGCCGGATCGGAAAATCCGGGTCGATCAGCGCGCGCGCCAGACGCCCGAACAGCGAGGGAGTCGTCGCCATGCCGTCGGGTGGGACATCATGAAAAGGGAGCCACAGTCGCCTGAGCCCCGGCATCTCGCGCAGCGCGAGCGTTTCGACGCGCGCATCCTCGATCAGCGAAATGACCGCGATCTGCAAGGGTTTGAGTTGGCCCACCTGAAAGCGCGGGCCGCCATGGGCCATATGTGCCCCGATATGCGCAAGCGCGGCCTTGAAGATCAACCGTTCCCGTCCGCGATAGCCACCATAGCTTGCCGGCAACTGGATGACGCCAGCCCCGAACGATGCGCGCAAGGCTGCGGTTCCCTTTGCCTGCGGCAGCGCTTCGCGGATGGGCGGGGACTGTCCCCAGAGCGCACGATGCGTGGCGCGCAACTCTCCTTCGAGGCTGTGAAATGTGTCCTCGCCCGCATGACGTTCCAGCAAGCGCACGGCTTCGGGCAATTCGAGCGTGAAATAGGCCTGCCGCAAGGCCAGATCCGTGCCAGCGAGCCGCAAGCCTGTCTGGACCCAGGCCTCAAGCGGTCCAATACCGAGACGCTGATGTAGCATTTCCATGCGTTCCAGCAACGGGGCGAGGGCATCAGGCGCAGGCTTGAGTACCCCCAGAAGCAGGCCAAGCCAGCGACCGAAGGACTCGGCCGCCGCAAGTCTGCGCGCCATCGGAACGGACAGATCAAGAAACTGCGCCGCGACGCGCGGGCGCGCGCGAATGGCGATGCGCGATGCGGCTTCGGCCAGCGCCAGCGCCGCATCTGGCCCTGCATGTTCTGCGACCTTTGGCGCGGCCTGTTGATAGGCCCGCGGAACACCGACCCCATAGCCAGCACCCACAAGGCGGGCATGAGCCGCCGCAATCCGCGTCTCCAGCGGATCGGCAAGACCTGCGGTTGCCGCAGGTCTGATATGGGTTTCAGACACAGGCATCGACAGCCGCAGACAGGGCTGCGCGTATTTCGGGATCATCGGTCATCGGCGTGATCATGGCCAGTTTGCAGGCCTCACCCACACTCAGCCCGCCTGCCATCAGCCGCCCGGCATGGATCAGCATCCGGGTCGATGACCCTTCGGACAACCCCTGCCCGCGCAGATTTCGGCTTTTCTGGGCGATACGGACAAGAGTTTCGGCGCTGGCCTGGGCGATGGCCGCTTCAGAGGCCACAATCTCTGCTTCGACCTGCGCGGCAGGATAGTCGAAATCCAGCGCACAAAAGCGCTGCTTGGTGGATTCCTTGAGATCCTTGAGGACGGACTGATAGCCGGGATTATAGGAAATCACGAGCTGGAAATCAGGATGTGCGCGGATCAGCTCACCCTTCTTTTCCAGAGGCAGGATGCGCCGGTCATCGGTCAGCGCATGAATGATCACGGTCGTATCCTGACGCGCCTCCACGATCTCATCCAGATAGCAGATCGCGCCATGACGCACGGCCAGCGTCAACGGCCCGTCCTGCCAATGCGTGCCCTCTGGTCCCAACAGGTAGCGCCCGACCAGATCCGAGGCGGTCATGTCCTCATGACAGGACACCGTGACCAGAGGACGCTTCAGGCGCCACGCCATATGCTCTACAAAGCGGGTCTTGCCGCAGCCCGTCGGGCCTTTCAGCATAACCGGCAGGCGTGCCCCATAGGCAGCCGAAAACATGGCAATTTCGTCATCCGTCTGGTGCCATTTCGGCTCGGTTTCAAGGCGATAAGCGTCAAGAATGGGGCTGGCAGTCATGGATCCTCCGATCATCAGAGGGTCGGCGGGCGGCCCCGCCGACGCTGGCTTGTTTTTCGGTTTGAAAGGACGTGGGCCTCAGCGGTGCGAGGGTTCACTCGACTCGTTGGGCAGCCCTTCGATCGGGGATTCCGACACACCCACTGTCGGGCGCGTCATTGCCTCGACCATCTCGCGTGTACCTTCCGGATCTTCCACCCAGTTGCGATAGAACTCATAGGGCATCTCATTGGTACCCTTGTCACCATCGCCGGAGTTGATCATGCCGGTATAGCCGCGATGCACCAGCTTGAAGAGGTGGTTGTTCGACTGCATCGTGCGCCGTGCTTCGCGAATGGCCGAAACCGACATCTGCGCATATTGGATGCCCATTTCCTCGGTCCCGCATTCGCCCAGCGTTCGGCCATCGAACCCCACAAGGCTGGAATGGCCGAAATAGCTGTAAACCCCATCGAAGCCTGTCGCATTGGCCACAGCAACATAGCTGTTATTGGCCCAGGCCATCGCCTTGGACATGATGATCTGCTGATCCTTGGCCGGGTACATGTAACCCTGACAACGAATGATCAGTTCGGCCCCTTTCATCGCGCAGTCGCGCCAGATTTCAGGATAATTGCCATCATCGCAGATGATCAGGCTGATCTTCATGCCCTTCGGGCCTTCGCTGACATAGGTGCAATTTCCGGGATACCAGCCCTCGATCGGAACCCAGGGCATGATCTTGCGGTATTTCTGGACGATTTCGCCCTTGTTGTTCATCAGGATCAGCGTGTTGTAGGGGGCTTTGTTGGGATGATCCTCATGGCGCTCACCAGTCAGCGAGAACACCCCCCAGACATTCGCCTCGCGGCAGGCGGCGGCAAAAATCTCGGTTTCCTCACCGGGGATGGCTGCTGCGGTCTCGTACATCTCGGTTTCGTCATACATGATCCCCTGTGTGGAGTATTCGGGGAAGACCACCAGATCCATTCCGGGCAGGCCCTTTTTCATGCCCTTGAGCATGTCTGCGATCTTGTGACAGTTCTCGATCACCTCGGCCTTGGTGTGAAGCCGGGGCATCTTGTAGTTCACGACTGCGACGCCGACCGTATCGTTGCTGCTTCCGATATCACCATGATGCATCTCGATCTCTCCTCTTATGTGACAAGTTGCCGGGCGGCACGGATCTCCTCCCGACGGTGGGTTGTGCCGGGGATTCCCCCTGCAGCGACAGCAGACGCCCCGCGTTACTTGCGCCGGGGCGCCGGTTTCTGGCCGGTCAGCGCAAGACGCGCCGCCGCCCAAATCGATTTCAGCGCGCGGCTCAGCGCCACACCGTCGCGCGCCAGAAAGCGCAGGATGGCAATGTCACGATCCGCAAGAATGGAGAGGCCTGCATAAAGCTCTGGCACCTCATCAGCCGCTTTCTGCATCTGATCCGCCGCACGGATATCACCCGCCACAAGCACCATGCCGGCGCAGCGAAATCCGCCCGTCCGCTTCAACCAGGCCTCTCCCTCGACCGTGAAGCGTTCCAGTAGTAAAGGGCGGTCTGCACCGTTGATCTGGATCTCGCTTTCCAACCAGTCGAAAGGCCGTCCGCGCCCTTCGGGATCGTGCCAGAGCTGCGCATCCGCCAGCATCAGCGTCGCGCCGGGCGCAAGCCGTGCGTCGATCCGCGTTCCAAGCCGCGCACCGGCCATCAGGATCGAAGGGTCAGGCAGATATTCGAGCAATGCCCCTTCCGCCACGTCCAACGTGACAAGTTGCCTTGTGCCATGGCGGCCACGCGCATCATGCACCACAGTTGATGCCTGCGTCGTAAGATGAGCGGCGGCCCCTGCCCCGACACGCACGGCAAGCGCCAGATCGTCATCGCCGTAAAGCCCGCCAGACGAGCTTTGCAGGTAGAGTGTCACCATACCCTGCGGATCGTGCGGATGGCGAAAAGGCCGTGTGATATGGAACGGGTGCGGCGTGTGCTGGCCCATCAGATGCGTGCGTCCCTGCACCTGCGCGAAGGTCAGACGACTTCGCACGGACCGGCCCAGATCAGGGTGGTGACACAATGTCATGCAGGCACCTGCCGGAACAGAAGATCGCGCATGATCAGATCGGCAATTTCACTGACGCCCTGGGTCTGTGTGCCCTTGCAGCGGCATCCGATGACGGGACGCCCCTCGCCCCGGACGGCCGCCGCCTCTGCAAGGATCGCGTCAGCGCTGACAAAGACATGCGGGGCAATATCAAGTTTGTTGATCACCAGAAGATCACACAGCATGATCCCCGGCCCGCGCTTGCGCGGGATGTCATCGCCCTGACCGACATCGATAACGAACATCCACCAATCAACCAGATCGAGCGAGAAGGTCGAGGCCAGATTGTCCCCGCCGCTCTCGACGAGGATCAGATCAAGCCCCGGAAAGCGTGCCTCCAGATCCTCTGCTGCGGCAATGTTCAGCGTCGGGTCTTCGCGGATCACCGTATGCGGACAGGCACCCGCCTCGACCGCCACCACACGCGCGGGGTCGATCAGTCCGCTGGCTTGCAAGCGTCGGGCATCCTCTTTTGTCACCAGATCATTCGTGACCACGGCAATCTCGACGCCGCGCGACATGAAAACTGGGATGAGCGCTTCGATCAGCGCGGTCTTGCCAGAGCCGACAGGCCCGCCAATACCAACACGAGCAGGCCCCGGCGCGCGGGTGTTCTGGTCTGGGGCGAGAAGTGTCATCGCAGCATATACCTCTGTGCCAGGGGAAGTTCGGTTGCGGGCTCGCAGGTGGCGAGCACACCATCGACGAAGACCTCGAATGTCGCCGGGTCCACGCGAATATCGGGCAGTGCCGTGTTGTGCAGCATGTCGGCCTTGGACAGGTTGCGGCAGCCCACGGCAGGCAGAAGTGGCTTTTTCAGGTCAAGTTCCCGCGCAAGCCCGCCCTCGATCGCACGCGGATTGACGAAGCATGCCCCAAGTGCAGGAGCCGCGCGCCCGAAAGAGCCCCATTGAGGGCGCTGAATCAACGGCTCGCAGGTCATCAGAGAGGCCGCGCTGTCGCCCATCACGCCCCAGGCGATAAAGCCGCCTTTGACGACCAGTTCCGGCTTGATACCGAAATAGCCCGGATGCCAGAGCACGATATCGGCAAGCTTTCCGGGCTCGAGCGAGCCGACATGCGCCTCGATCCCGAAGCAGCGCGCGGCGTTGATCGTGTATTTCGCGATATACCGCTTGATGCGCAGGTTATCGCCGCGCCGCGCGGTCTCATCCGGCAAGCGTCCGCGCTGGACGCGCATCTTGGATGCAAGCTGCCAGGTCCGGCAGATCACTTCATGGATGCGGCCCATCCCCTGGCTGTCAGAGCCCAGCATCGAAATGGCACCCATATCATGCAGGATATCCTCGGCGGCGATGGTCTGCGCACGGATGCGGCTTTCGGCGAAGGCCACATCTTCGGGAATTGACGGGTTCAGGTGATGACACACCATCGTCATGTCGAGATGTTCGTCGAAGGTGTTGACCGTGAACGGATTTGTCGGATTGGTCGAGGACGGCAGACAATGCGGCTGCCCGGCCACACGGATGATATCGGGCGCGTGCCCGCCGCCCGCGCCTTCGGTGTGATACATATGGATCACCCGCCCGCCAATGGCCGCCAGCGTATCTTCCAGAAACCCGCTTTCGTTCAGCGTGTCGGTATGGATCTGGACCTGAAAATCCAGCTCATCAGCCACGCTCAGGCACATGTCGAT
The DNA here is from genome assembly GCA_007116575.1 of Paracoccaceae bacterium. Lineage (GTDB taxonomy): Bacteria > Pseudomonadota > Alphaproteobacteria > Rhodobacterales > Rhodobacteraceae > Roseinatronobacter. Next base: position 6,358 of record SKIF01000050.1, on the reverse strand, counting down.
TGCGGCTGGCATCGCACCCCAATCTTCGTGGATCTTCAGGCCAAGACAGCCTTTCTCGATCTGTTCATGCATCGCATCAGGCTGGTGGGCATTGCCGCGCCCCAGAAAGCCGAAATTCATCGGCCACTGTTCAGCCGCTTGCAGCATCTTGCCCACGTTGAACACGCCCCCGCAGTCAATTCCCACAGTGATCGGCCCCAGCGAACCGCCCAGCATGGTGGTGATCCCCGAAGAAATCGCATGCTCCACAAGCTGCGCGCTGTCGAAATGTACATGCACATCGATGGCGCCGGCCGTTGCGATCAACCCTTCGGCATCGCGCACAGTGGTGCCCGCACCCACGATCAGGCGCGGGTCGACCCCGTCCATGGTCGCAGGGTTTCCTGCCTTGCCGATCGCAACGATACGGCCATCCTTGATCCCGATATCGCCCTTGACGATACCGGCAACAGCATCGATCACGACGACATTGCAGATCAACATGTCGAGCGCACCCTGCGCACTTGTGATCCCCACGGCCATGCCCAGACCGTCACGCAGGGTCTTGCCGCCCCCATGCAGGCATTCATCGCCGTAGCTGGTGAAATCGTGCTCGATCTCGGCCCAGAGTTCCGTGTCACCCAGCCGCACCAGATCGCCTTTGGTCGGCCCGAACATGGCCGCATATTCCGCGCGTGTCATCGTTGCCATCGTTCATGCCCCCCGAAAACCAGCAGCCTGGGCGCGGGCAATGGCATCTTGCCGCCCGTCGCCGCGTGTCAGATTGTTCAGGCCGGTCAGCCGTTTCTCGCCCCCGAAGGTGCAGAGCGTGACTTCCTTTTCCTGCCCCGGCTCGAAACGCACGGCAGTCCCGGCAGGAATATCGAGCCGGTAGCCGAAAGCCGCTGCGCGATCAAAATCCAGCGCCTTGTTGGCTTCGAACAGGTGATAATGACTGCCGACCTGCACCGGGCGATCCCCGGTATTGCGCACCACCAGCGTGACTTTTTCACGGCCTTCATTCAGTTCGATCTCGCCGTCTTCGGCACGGATTTCGCCAGGTTGACCGATGCTTTCATCCAAAGGCTGCGCGCCGGGCCGGATCGGATCATGCACTGTGACGAGCTTTGTGCCATCCGGGAAAACCCCCTCGACCTGGATCATCGGCACAAGATCAGCCACACCGGGCATCACGTCATCCGTTGTCAGCACGGTCGAGCCGAAGCTGATCATCTCGGCCACGCTCGCCCCGTCCCGCGCGCCTTCGAGGATTTCATCGGTTATCAGCGCCACGGCTTCCGGTACATTCAGACGCAACCCACGCGCGCGGCGTTTGCGCGCAAGTTCAGCGGCTGTAAATATGGTCAGACGTTCCAGCTCGGTCGGGCTTAGACGCATGATGACGTTCCTTGTTATGTTGCGAACAGGACGGCTTGCGTCGTGTTGCGACGCAACGCCGCGATTTCGGCGAATGGGGAAAAGGCACCGGCGAGCTGCGGGACCGGCTGTTCAAGCGTGGCGAGTATTCTGGGCGCAGTCGCAGCAAGCAGGCCTTGTGCCTCTATCGCGCCCAGCCGCCCCAGGCGCACGGCTGCCGAGACAAAGGCCATGCAGGTGCTATGAACTGCGCCAAGCTCGCATTGCGTCACGTTCAGGCCCAGCCCGGCGCCAATCAGGCCCTGCATCACCGGCTCATAGCTGCGCGCCTCGCGCAGATCAGGCTGGTCGGCATGGCTGCGATAGGCCGCCGCGCCAGGAGTGCCGATCCGCGCATGCACAGAGAGAAGAGAACGCCCGATACGCCGCGATGCATGCGCAAGCCTGTCTGAACTGCTTTGCAGGTGACAGCGCGCATCGATTTCCGAAAGTTTGCCCAGATCGTCGGCTGCAGCATGGGCCGCATGCAGGAACACCCGGTCGAAGCTTGCCCAGCGCGGCAGGATCTGCTCGGCAAGAACTGCGTGCACCCCTTCCGATGTGGTTACGCGGCCCTCGTTGAACAGGGTCTCCAACCCAGACGAGAAAGCAAACGCCCCGGAAGGAAAGGCCGTGTCAGACACTTGCAGAAGTCGGATCAGCGCAAGGCTGTGCGCGCTCATGTCGACACCTCCTCGTCGGGAACACGCCACACCTCGCCCCCTTCCAGCATCGGCTCAAGCCGGGCGAGATAGGTGTCGAGATCTGTCTCGATGGCGATCAGCAGATGCGCGCCCTCGAACCGGACGCGCCAGTGGAAATTGCCGCAGAAATAGCCCAGTCGCAGCGCGGCCGCCTGATCCGCTGCAGCAAGCCGCAGCCATATTTCGGTCTCGACACGCACGATCAGCGCACGATCCGGCGCAAGGCTCAGCAATGCGCCATCATAGAGTTGCTGATCGCGCGGCAATGCAATGGCGACATCCGCCCCGGCGTCGCTGGTGGCGCGCAGGCGCCTGCGCGACAGATCTGCGCGTGAAAGGTGCAATACGTCCAGTGCATGGGCATGGGACAGCCGATGAACCTGGGCTTTGTATTCAGGGGCATCCGCCTTGCCGAGTATCGTTGTAAAGACTTCCATCAGATCGCCATATGCCGAGAGACCAGATCATCCGTGAGCGTGTCGATTGCGCCCGAAGCCACGACCGTACCGTGCTCGACCATCGCAAAGCGCGCAGCGGCGCGTTTGGCGAAATCCACATTCTGTTCGACCAGCAGGATCGTCAGACCCAGATCCTTGTTGAGCCGGATAATGCTGTCTTCGATCTGCTGGACAATATTGGGCTGGATGCCTTCGGTGGGTTCATCCATGAGCAGGATCTTGGGCTTGCAGGCCAAGGCGCGTGCAACAGCAAGCTGCTGCTGCTGCCCGCCCGAAAGCACCCCACCCGGACGGTCAAGATTGTCCATAAGATAGGGAAACAGCTCAGGCACGATTTCAGGAATGCGACGCACGCCCCCGGCTGCGAAGCCACCCATCAGGATATTGTCGCGTATGCTGAAGTCGGGAATAATCATGCGCCCCTGCGGCACATAAGCGATCCCTGCCCGCGCCCGCGCGAAGGTCGGCATCGCACCGATGTCTTGTCCGCCCAGATCAATCTGACCTTCCGAGCGGTCCGTCAGCCCCATGATGGTGCGCAGAAGCGTGGTCTTGCCCACCCCGTTGCGCCCCAGGATCGCAACGATTTGCCCGTCGGGGGCATCCAGACTCAGATCATGCAGGGCCTGACTGCGGCCGTAGTAGCTGTTAACATTGCGCAAAGTCAGCATCAGTGCAGCCCTCCGGTTCCGAGATAGGCCTCGCGGACGGCCGGATCGGCCTCAATGCTTCTGATCGGGCCTTCTGCCAGAAGCTTGCCCATATGCATGACCGTGACTTTCTCGGCGATCTTGCGGACGAAGGCCATGTCATGCTCCACCACGATGATCGTGTGCGATCCCTTCAGGCGCATGATGATGTCGGCTGTCTTCGAGGTCTCACCCTGTGTCATCCCGGCAGTAGGCTCATCCAGCAAGATGACCCGTGATTGCTGCGTGATCAGCATGCCAAGTTCCAACCATTGCATCTGCCCATGGCTCAGATCGCCCGCGAGGGTTTCCAAAACGGGTTCGAGCCCGGTCAGATCGATCACCTCGTCGATGCGCTTGCGATCGGCAGCCGGTATGCCAAGGCGCAGGTTGCGAAAGACCCGTGGTTCCTGGCTGACTGCGACTTCGAGATTCTGAAGAACCGAAAGCTCACGGAAGATCGACGGGATCTGGAACTTGCGCCCGATCCCAGCGCGGGCAATTTCATGTTCCGGCCAATTTGTGATGTCGCGCCCAAAGAGATGAACCTTGCCCCCGGTGGATGCCGTCTTTCCGCTGACCAAATCCATCAGGGTTGTTTTCCCCGCACCGTTCGGGCCAAGGATGACGCGCAATTCGCCATCGTCGATCACGCTCGTCATGCCATCGACGGCCTTAAAGCCACCGAAATTTACCTCGAGGGCATCAATTGTAAGTGCTGCTTTCATACCTGCCTCCGCATTACTCAGCCGGGTTGCGGCTGGCCTTGGCCGAATCCGCTTCCTTGCCGCGCCCGAGTGCGACCAGGCGGGCAAGCAGGTCGCGTGCCAATCCCGCCAAACCGCGCGGCATGTACAGAACGATCAGCACGAACAGGACGCCGATGATCAGACGCCATGCCTGCTGAAACATTTCGCTTTCCGATACAGTCGCTTCGATCGTGTTGATCAGGATCGCGCCGATTGCGGCCCCGATCAGTGACGAGCGCCCGCCCACGGCCGCCCAGACCACCATCGAAATCGAGAAGGCGATGTCGAAATATGTGGGGGTGGCAAACTCTGAAACGATCACGAACAGCAGTCCCGCGAAGCCCGCTATCGCAGCCGAGACCGTGAAGAAGAAAATCTGGTAGGACGCCACGTCATAGCCCAGATACCGTGCACGATTGGCGTCATCGCGGGTGGATTGCAGGATGAGCCCGGCACGGGTGGAGACCAGCCAGCGCGTCAGCAAAAGCACAATACAGACGGATACAGCGACGATGTAATAGGTTTCGACCATGAGCGGATCGAATTCGATCCCACCAACGGTCAGCCATCCCAGATCGGTCAGCCCGTTGAAGCCGTTGGTGATGGGTTGGGCGTCGATGAAAATCAGGCGTGTCAGCAACACCAGCGCCAGCGTGATGATTGCCACATACACCCCTGAGACACGCAGCCGGAAGATCGTCGCGCCGATGATCAGCGCCAAGACCACAGGCAGGGCAACGGCCATGGAAATGCCGAACCACTGCGCCTGAAACGGAATCCAAAGCCACGAGCCCGGAACGATGCAGCATAAATCCGTAGGCGCACCGGGCTGTGCATTCCAGAGCATGAAATCAGGTACAGGGGTGTCCGAGCCCTGCTGCATCGATGTCCAGCTCTGCAGCTTGAGCGACATGGCGACCATATAGGCCCCAACGCCGAAAAACAGTCCCTGTCCAAGGTTCAGGATACCCGCATACCCCCAAGACAGCGCCATCGCGATCCCCAGCATACCGAACACCAGATACCGGGCGACACGGTTGAGCCAAAACACGTCGTCGATCAGCAGGGGCAAGCCCAGGACGATGACGATGAAGGCGATATAGACAGCACGATCGCCAAGCAAAAATGCCTTGTTCGACATCACAGTTACCTCGATTTGAAGGAGAAGAGCCCATTGGGCCGCCACAAGATGATCCCGATGACCACTGCGAAGACCACGGCGCGGGCGATGATGTCATTGTAGACAACCGACACGATCCCATTGATCTGACCGAGCAGACCCGCCGACAGCACGGTTCCCAGCAAGCTGCCGACCCCGCCAACGACCACGACCAGAAACCCGTCTACGACCACATTTGCGCCCATTTCGGGCATCACGGTACGGAAGCCCGCCAGCAACACACCGGCAATCCCGGCAAGGCCCGACCCATAGGCGAAAGTCATGGCGGACACGCGCCGCACGTCGATACCACAGGCTGCCGCCATTTGCGGGTTGCGCATGATCGCACGGATCTGAACGCCTATGGATGTGCGATACATCAGAAACCAGGTCAGCACAGTGAGCAGGATCGTCACCACAATGATAAAAGTGCGGTATGGCTGGATCATGATCCCTGCGAATTCGTAGGGCTGCATCATGTAGGACGGCACGCGCATCTGCTGCAAACCTGGACCGAGGCCCTGAATGCGGATACCGAAAAAAGTCATGCCGAATTCCAGCCGGATCAATTGCTGCAAGATGATTGCCACACCCCAGGTGGCCAGCAATGTATCGATGATCCGTCCATAAAGCCTGCGGATCACCACGCGCTCGATCAGCAGCCCAAGGAGCGCCGCTGTCAGAAATGCGAGAGGAATTGCCGCGAAGATGTTGAATCCAAGATAAATCCCGGACAGCACCGCCGTATAGGCACCGATCATCACCAACTCGCCATGAGCCATGTTGATCACACCCATTGCACCATAGGTGATCGAGAGGCCCAGCGCGATCAGCAGCAGCACTGACGTCAGGGACAACCCGATGAAAAGCGTCTCGAACATTGAAATCTCCGCCATTATCCTCGGAAGGGCGGGCGCCGTTGCAGCGCCCGCCGGGCGCGTTACAGCCGCGAGGAATCCAGGCCCGCGCCGGTGCAGAACAGGTCATCCTCGGTTTCGCCGTAAGCGACATAAGGCAAGGGGCGGATCGGTTCGGGATACTCGTCTATGATTTCGCCCTGCCCATCTGCGCCCCAACGCGCGATGCGCGGTGTGAGGTAGCAATGCAGATTTTCGGGATCTATGGTGACACGGCCATTGGGGGCATCGAAACTTTGCCCCTTGATCCCCTCGCGGATCGCATCCGGGGTCGCCTCGCCAGCGGC
>SKIF01000086.1 GCA_007116575.1 Paracoccaceae bacterium | reverse complement strand
GTCCGTCACATGCTGGCAAGCCCCGTTGGTGACCGAGGTGATCAGACCCAGATCGTCTGAGCCAGAACGCTTGCCCCCGCGCCGGGGCTCGCCTATCCAAGAGCCATGAACACGCCCCGCTATACCGATCTGGTCGAAAGCCTGCCTCCCTCGGTCCCTTTTGTCGGGCCCGAGGCGCTGATGCGTGCCTCGGGGCGCGCCTTTGCGGCGCGACTGGGCGCGAATGAAAGCGGCTTCGGCCCCTCGCCAAAGGCCGTTGCCGCGATGCAGCAAACCGTGGCGGATCTGTGGATGTATGGCGATTCCGAATGCCATGATCTGCGCGCGGCGCTGGCGGCGCATCACGGTGTCGCCCCCGAGAACATCCTCGTGGGCGAGGGGATCGATGGGCTTCTCGGCAATCTGGTGCGGTTGCTGGTGGCTCCGGGCGATGCGGTCGTGACCTCGGACGGGGCCTACCCGACCTTCAACTATCATGTCACGGGCTTTGGTGGTGTGCTGCACAAGGTGCCTTATCGCGATGAACATGAAGACCCCGCCGCGCTGTTGATGCGGGCCGAAGAGGTGAGCGCGAAGCTTCTGTATTTCTGCAACCCGGATAATCCGATGGGAAGCTGGCACCCGGCGCGGATCGTCCAGCGGATGATCGATGCGATTCCGGAGGGCACCTTGATGGTGCTCGACGAGGCCTATATCGACGCGGCCCCCGAGGGCACCGCCCCGGCGCTGGACGTGTCGGATGCGCGGGTGGTTCGGATGCGCACCTTCTCCAAACTCTACGGTCTGGCCGGGCTGCGCGTGGGCTATGCCATCGGCGCGGCCCCTCTGATCGCCATGTTCGACCGGATCCGCAATCATTTCGGTATCGGGCGGCTGGCGCAGAGGGGCGCGCTCGCCGCACTTGAGGACCAGCCATGGCTGGCGCATGTGCAGGCGGAATTGCTGCAGGCCAAGACCCGCCTGCGCGAGATCGCGGCCGAGCATGGGCTGCACGCGCTGCCCTCGGCCACGAATTTCGTGACCATCGATTGCGGGCGCGATGGCGATTTCGCGCGCGCGTTGGTCAGCGCGCTGGCGGCGCGCGATATCTTCATCCGCATGCCTTTCGTGGCCCCGCATGATCGCTGTATCCGCGTCTCCGCCGGTCCGCCCGAGTCGCTCTCGCGATTTGACGCGGCGTTGGGGCCTGCACTGCGCGGGCTGGCATAAGCTTTGTGATCTGGCTCGCATTGCACTCTAGCGCCGGATGTTCTGGATCAGCGCAAGTGCAGTGGCGGCACTGCTGACCATACTTTGACTCTCGCGCAATTGCGCCATGACGAGAAAGCGGGTGGTGAGCTTGTCGAGGCTTTCGGGGCGCGCCAGATCCTCGATTCGGTCAGTGCCGAAGCGGCGCTGCATGGCCCCGCGCATCCGCGTGACCTGATCATCGAGATCGAGCGTGCCGAATTCGCGTGGCAGGCCGAGCGTGCTCTCCAGAATTGAACGCAGCGGCGGATTGCCGAGTGCGCCATACCATCGTGCGGTCTCGCTGGTGTATCGCTCGACCAGTTGCGGCAATTCGCGTTGCAGGGTCAGGCCCAGCCGCATGGTCTGGTCCTGTTCGCCCACGGCGATCTCGAATTCGCGCGTCCGGAACTGCGTGACGATACGCTCGGACAGATCGGGTGCGGCAGGGGTGGTGGCCTCCTTTGCCAGATGCGCGAAGGCGGCGGCGAAGCTCTGATAGCGCGGGTCGGAGAGCCGGTTGGCCAGCGCGCGGCGGTCACTCGTGCCTTCTTCGAGCACCTTGCGGATGAAGGCGCGGTTGTCGAGATCGTCGCCCAGCCCGAAGGCCCCGAGCGCCACACGCAAGAGCCGCCGGTCACTGACCAGCGCCTCTGCGGTCTCGACCCTGACAAGATTGTCGCGAAAATGATCGGTTTCGCGGGTCATCATCGGGGTTGCGGCGAGGGTCGATTCCTGACGCGCGCGCGTGCGGCTGAGAAAGGTCCAACCCGCCAGACCGGAGGCCGGAAGGATCGGGCTGAAGCTCATGACCGGGCGGCCGCGAAGAGGCGTGCTTCGCGCGGCAACAAGGCCTTGAGGCATTTGAGCCCCTGATAATGGTCGTCTTCAAGGACGTGCTCAGTGGCCTTGCCCAGCAGCGCCCGGCTGTCATGGTCCGAGAAGACCTGGCTGAGTTGTTCGATGGCGCGCAGCAATGGTGCGCGGATTTCCTCGGGCGTCGAATCCCCGGCCAGTACCAGTTGGGCGAGATAGCAGGTCCGCTTCACTGGCGTATTGGCCTGATCGGGGTGGATTGCGTCGCGCAGGCGCAGCACATTGGCATGGGGTGTCTTGATCGACAGGCTGGTGCGGCGGTCACCGTTCTCGATCACGGCCCCGTTGAGCAGAACGCGCTCATGCGGGGCAAGGCGAATGACAAGGCCGGTCATGTCACCGCCTCCTTGCCGGACAGACCGCGCAGAATGGCGAGATTGATCTCGACCAGGACATCGCCCTGCGCGTTCTTTTCGGCCAGCATGATCTCGGTTTGGCGCAGCGTGAATTGCGCAAGGCTCAGGATGCTGGCCCTGAGCGGGACCGGCAGGGCGTTGCCGGGGGTGGCGATGTCGGTCGCAAGCGCGACCCAGAGCCTGCGGTTGTCGTTCAGCGCGGCGACGAGACCGGGAAAGTCGGTGGTGCGGTCGCGCAATGCGCTGCGCAGGCGCGCGGTGACGCGCGAGATGACCTCGTATTCAGCGGAGCGGGGGGATTTCTGGACAGTCGACGGGTTGCCATAGGCGGAGCGGGCCAATGCGTGGGTGTTCATGGCGGGGCCTCTCGGTGAAGGGATCACGACAGCGAAGCGTCAGGATGCGCGCAGGCAGGGGCCCGCGCGCATCCCTGGCTCATCAGCGGAACAGCGCCAGGACGTTCTGCGGCTGCTGGTTCGCGATCGAAAGCGACTGCGTTGCAAGCTGCTGCTGCACCTGCAGGGCCTGCAGCCGCGCCGAGGTGGCTTCCATATCCGCATCGACCAGGCTGCCGATACCCGCTGTCAGCGAGTCGCTGAGCTTGCTGATGAAGTCGTTCTGGATATCGATCCGCTTCTGTGACGAGCCGAAAGCGGCAGCAGAGTCGATGGAGCGCTGGATCATCGTTTCGATATTGTCCAGCGCGGCCCGTGCCCCGGCTTCGGTTGTTACATTGATGCCGTCCAGCCCGAACAGCCCGCCCGAGGCAGTGCCGCCGGCATTGCCCACTGCCTGGAAGAGCTGCGAGCTGCCATCATTGTCGACTTTCAGTTGCCACGCGCCATTGGTATCCTGAGTGACCGCAGTTGTGATGCCCTCCAGCCCGGCACTGTCGACCGCTGCCTTGAGCCCGCGCGCGACGTCCTCGAAACTCTCGTTCGGACCCGCGACATAGGTGAAGGATTGCGAGCCGACGCTGACTCTGTAGCCATCGCCATCCTGCACGGCGGCGGTTGTCGAGAAGGTCACGTTCTGAGCGCGTTCGTCGATGCTGCCGGTGACCGGGTTGCCAGCCGTGGCAGAGCCGTTGAGGTTTGCGATATGCGTATTGGCAGCGGCCCCGGCAAGTTCGCTGATGTCCAGACTCACCCCCTCGAAGGCGCGGGTCGAGGTGATGGTAAGGTCTGCGCCAGAAGCACTGGCCGTGATCCCGTCGAGTTGCAGCGCGTTGATGGCCCCTTCGAAGAACGCCGCGGCGTCATCCTGATCAAGCCCGGCACCTCCCTCGAAATCTATTTGCACGCCTGCCACTGTCAGACGAGCCATCAGACCCGAGTCGGTATAGGCACCGCTGTTGAATTCCACTACGGCCGTGTTTCCTGCATCCGAAACCGCCGCTGCGCTGGCAGTTGCATTGGCATTGAGCGAGGTGCCAGAGACGTTGAATGTCCCGGCCTCTGTGGTCAGATCCTGCCGGTCGACCCGGATATGCGCCGCGCTGACATTGCCACTGCTGTCGCGATCCAGAGAGGACAGCACATTGACCTGATCCGTTCCCTGAACCATGTTAAGGCCGTTGAACTGCGCTGTGTTGACGACAGCACTGATCTGTTCGCGCAGGGCCGCGATATCGGTCTGGAGTTTGCCGCGATCAACATTCTCTTCCTGTGCAGAGACAATCAGCGTTTTCATTTCGGTCAACAGGTCGGTGGTGGTTTCGGCCGCCTGGCGCGCGACTGCGACCGAGGACTGGCCGAGTGCGAGCGAATCGCCGATGGCCTTGAAGCTCGACAGATCGGAATCCATGGTCCGCGAGATCGACCAGACGGCAGCATTGTCGCGCGCATTGCCGACTGACTTGCCGGTCGAGATTTCGTTCTGGGTCTGGGCGAGGTTCGAGTTGATCCCGCGCAGGGTTTGCAGCGCGACCATTGCGCTGGTGTTGGTCAGAATGCTTGACATGAAGTCACCTATTGAGAGCGCGCCTTTGGCACGCGGTTGCGGAACACCTGGCTATGGTGTGTGAAGATGCATTCTGCATGTCTGCGTCGTCTGTCGACGCCGTCGCAGGGTTTCTGCCTGCCCTCTCACTCTTGCGGCGAGAGATTGAGAGATTCTGAATCAAAACCGGTTTTTCTGTGGCCTGACCGGGAAAAAATGCGGCATGGTAAACACTGGTCACGCCTTGTGTTCCATCTGCCGGGTCGCGGCCTGCACTATGCGGCGCGAGCCGTCGGCCCGATAGAGCGCTGTCGTCACTGCTGTCGTGCCGGTCACGGTTTCGATGCCGATCCGGAACCCGTCGCGCGCGGCTTTCAGCAGCGCGGCACTTTGCGCGAGCGCATGGCGCATGTCGTCCGCTAGGGCGGGATCGGGTCGGTTTTGCGCAAGTGTTTCGACAAGCTCGATCTTGCGCTGCGCAATTTCTTCCAGTTGCACAAAATCGCCCGCCAGTACGTCGGCACGTTCTTTGGCGAGCAGGTCGCGCAGCTGCACGGCAATGTCCTGGTTTTTCGGCGTCAGGCTCATGGGGTTTTGTCGCTTTGTGAAAGAACGCTGCGCAGGATGATCTCGGCCAGCCCGATCCCTCCGCGCGCGGCAAACTGTTCTGCCTGATGGTCAATCAGAAACGAGGCGAACTGCTCCTCGCCGATGCCGCCGCCGAAACTGTCCGCTGGCTGTCCGGCACCTGCGGCCCGCAACATCTCGGCAAGAAATGCGGCCTCGAAGGCGCGTGCGGAGCGTCGGAGCGCATCGTCGCGTTGTGCAGCGGGTGCAGCTATGCCGCCGCCTGGGCCTAGATCCTGTATCTGCACCTGATCCTCTTCATCCATTGTGGCACAGGGTAGTATCTTGCGCACCGGTAAAGATTCGGTAAGCAATTGGTGCGATACAGGGCGGGTTCACTTGTGTCAGGACATTCGTCGCCCATGCAGATCCCGCCCCTGATTCCCGGTCCCCAGAAGATCGCGCAAGCCCCGATCAATGAGGCTCAGGTCCTGCCCGCGATTGTGGGGTTTGGCGCGTTTCTGGACTCGTCCGATCTCAGTGAGGAAAGCGAGACCGGCCATCCCGGATTGCCCGGGCAGGACCCGGACAGGCAATCGGCACCCGACGGGTTGGATCCAGGTCAGCAACAGCCGGACACGCTGCAGCACGACGCGCGATCGAACCGGGCAGAGGGACGGGCAAGCCAGCGAACGCAAGCGCAAGACGCAAGCGTCGCGCAGCAATGGCAGGCAGATGAGTATAGCCCACCGAAAGCGCCGCAACAGAGCGATGGGTCCGGGGGAAACTCGGCGGGGCAGGCCCAGTCCGACCCTGTATCCCGGACCCGCACGGACCCCGAAAAGCAAAAGGACATTTCCGGCCCCTTGCCCGAGCGCACATTGCCTGCAGGGCTTCGCAATGGGGACGGGCGGGCGTTTGTCGTGCCCGACGCCGCGCCGGTGTCGCCGCGCGCCGGCGACAGTATGGCGGCGGCTGAAAGCGCAACCGCAGCCCCTCGGTTTGCAGCGAGTTCTGTCGCTATCCCCTCGTTTGCTGCGCCTTCCGATCTGGTTTCCGAAGGGGGGGTAACGCCGCTCCGTATCCGGCCTGCGTCGGGTGATGGCCTGGCGCAGGCAGAGACCATCAAGGGGGATGCGGGGGCACTGCGCGCCGCAGCTTCGTTGAAAGACCCGAAAGCGGCGACAGGCCGGGACGCGGCAGATGCGGCGCGACAGCGCATGTCGCGCCTGCCCGCCCAGGATATGGCGATGAGCACCTCCGATCGGCGTCACGACCATGTCACGGCGCGCGAGCCTGTGGCCGACCGGTTTTCATCGGGTACGCAGGTTGCGCTGTCGGCCGCGCGTGTCGCGGCCGAGCCTGCAGGAGTGGCCAGCAAGACTTTGCCACAATCACACCGGCACAGTGACAGGCCCCGCCCCGAGCCCGGCACAGGCCGGGATGGCGCGCTTGTCCGGCCAGATTTCAGACGCGATATGCGTTTCGAGGGCCAGCCCTTGTCCATTCTGTCCTCCGCGGTTTCCGCGGGCCGGACCATCGGACAGATGCAACTGATCGCCGCGCCCGACCAGGCTGCGATGCAGGTGGCAAGGGAAATGACCGAGCAGGGCAGGAGCCTGTCACTGTTGCGTCCGGATGCCGACTTGCAGGCCAGTGATGCGCCGCGTCCGGTCGCGGGCGTCGGCACATATGGCCCAGGCGGCGGTGACGCATCCGTCCGCAATGGCGCGGGAATTGCCCCGACGCCAGCCAATCTTGCGCTTCAGCTTGCCGAGATTGCCCGGAACCCGGGTCGTCAGGCGATCGAGATTCGGCTTGCGCCCGAAGAGCTTGGCCGGGTCAGGATCGTCCTGAACCCCGGCGAGAGCGGTTTGCATGTCGCAATCCAGAGCGAGCGACCGGAAACGCTCGAGCTGCTGCGGCGCAATGCAGCAGAGCTTGCACGCGAACTCGCCGATCTGGGCTATCAGGGACTGTCGCTCGCGTTTTCTGACCAACGCGACGACGCGCCGCCGCCGCGGTCCGAACACAGGGCGCAAGTGCCCGAGCAAGAGGCCGGTGCGCAACCCGTCGAACGCGCCGAGCCGCGAAATACGATGTCGCGGCTGGCAACCGGTCTGGATCTGCGGATATGAGCCCGGCATCGCAACACTGTCCGCGGCAAAGGCGCGGCTCTGTCCAAGCTTGCCCGGCTATCACCGCGCTGCGCTGCAATTGGCGCGGCCCTCATCCTCTGCAACGAACCGATCCGAGGAGCACAGACGATGATCGATCCTGTCGCGATGCCCGAAATAGTGCCACCCCAGAATACGGGTGTCCCTGCGCAGAAACAGTCGGTCTCGTCCGACTTCGAGACGTTTCTGCGCATGCTCACCGCCCAGATTCAGAACCAAAACCCGTTGGAGCCGATGGAAGCGTCGGATTTCGCGGTGCAACTCGCCACGTTTTCAGGGGTCGAACAGCAGGTCCGGACCAACGACCTGCTGTCGCAGCTTGCCGCGCGGCAGGGTCTGGCCGAAATGGCGGGCTGGGTGGGCCGCGAGGCGCTGACACGCGCACCGGTCCATCTTGACGGAACACCGCAGACGCTGGTTGCGCCGCGGTTCGACGGTGCCGACCATGCCGAACTGGTCGTTTCCGACATGACTGGCCGCGAGGTCGGGCGCTTTGCCGTCGATCCGCGCGCCTCCGAGATCCCATTCGATCCGCCGCTCTCGGGCAGCCTGCCGCCGGGCACCTACAAGATTTCACTTGAAGGGTTCCGCGCCGGAAACGCGCTCGGGGCGGAGCCGGTGCTCAGCTATGCACGGGTCAGCGAGGCCCGCATCGAGGGCGGCGAGCTGTTGCTGATGCTCGAAGGCGGAACCAAGGTCGAGCGCGGCGAGGTTGTCGGGTTGCGTCACTGAAACGCATATCGACCCCAGCGGCGCGAGGGCTGGGGCGACCGCCCAGCAAACCACATCAAGAGATACTCGACACACCAAGTGACCCCAGCTGCGTTTCGATCCGTGCTGGTTTCACCCCGGTTCAGCGGCCGCCGCTTGCGGGTGTTTCCCGAAGCGGGTGAGGGGCAGAAGGATGGCGGTCCCGCATCGGATGGCGCCCGCCGAGGGCGCCCTGGCAACAGCGCACCGTTTCGCATCGGCGGGTTGCGCATGGCGCGAAAATCGGTCTTTCTGCGCGTTCTGGACGGGTGGGAGCTACAAGAATGATGCGAGTCGCGATCAACGGTTTCGGGCGGATCGGGCGGACTGTGCTGCGCGCATGGCTGCAGGGTGGCTGGCCCGGCATCGAGATCGTCGCGGTCAATGACATCGCCACGCGCGAGGATTGCGCCTATCTGTTCGAATATGACAGCGTCTTCGGCCCCTTTCCGGGCAGGGTGGCGCTGGCTGACGACGCGCTGCAAGTAAACGGGTATCGCCTGCGGCTGAGCCATGTCGCCGATCTCTCGGAGCTTGACCTGTCGGATGTCGATCTGGTGATGGAATGCACCGGTCGCGCCGACCGGACCGAGATGGCGCGGCGCGGCATCCGCGCGGGCGCGCGCCGTGTGCTGATCTCGGGCCCGTCCGAGGCGGCCGAGGTGACGGTCGTGCTCGGGGTCAATGAGCATCTGCTGGCACCGGAACATGCGCTGATCTCGAACGCGTCCTGTACCACCAATGCGCTGGCTCCGCTGGCGCGGCTCTTGCACACGCGCTGGGGGCTCGCGACCGGGTTCATGACCACGATCCATTGCTACACGGGCAGCCAGCCCACGGTCGATGCGCCGCGCGGTGATCCGGCGCGCTCGCGCGCGGCGGCGCTGTCGATGGTGCCGACCACGACCTCGGCGCAGCCTTTGCTCGAGCGCGTGTTGCCCGAATTGCAGGGGCGACTGAAGGGGGCGGCCGTGCGGGTGCCGACTGCCTCGGTCTCGGCGGTGGATCTGAGCGTGATGCTGGAGCGCACAGCCACGGTTGAGGAGGTGAACGCGGCGCTGAAATCGGCGGGCGGGGTGATCGGCTGGACCGAGCGTCCACTGGTCTCGACCGATCTGCGCGCGCGCGCCGAGAGCATCATCATGGCGCTGCCCGAGACGCAGGCCACCGATGGCGGGATGCTGCGGCTGTTCGGCTGGTATGACAATGAATGGGGATTTTCGTGCCGGATGCTTGACATGGCTGCTCGGATTTCGCGGCTCTGAGGTTCGAATTTCCTTGCGATTCGGGTGCGCAGAGTCCATATGGAGGGCGCGACGTTACCACTATCGACCACTGTTCTCCGTCTACGGCCACAGTCCTTTCGATCTTGCACTGACTGAGCCGGGCTGCCGCATGGTGTGGGCAGCAACATGACAGGAGACAACACGATGGCCACTGGCACCGTGAAATGGTTCAATTCCACCAAAGGCTACGGCTTCATCCAGCCCGATGGTGGTTCGAAAGATGTGTTCGTGCATATTTCGGCAGTCGAGCGCGCTGGTCTGCGCGGTCTGGACGATGGTCAGAAAGTGACCTTCGATCTGGAAAAAAGCCGCGATGGCCGCGAATCCGCGTCGAACCTGGCGCTGGCATAAGCGTTCTGCCCGCATTTCGGGCAATATCTGATGAAAGCCGCCTGTTTTTCGGGCGGCTTTTGCTTTTGGGAGGCTTTCTGACGCTCTGGCAGGGCGGAGTGTGGAGTTTTTGCACCTGCCGTCCATGTTGGCCCCTATGGACACAGCCCGACACAGCCCCGCCAGCGACGCTGCGCACCAACTGGTGCTTGCCACGGATCTGGATGGCACCTTTCTGGGCGGCACGCCTGCACAGCGCGACCGCCTTTATCGCTGGCTCGCGGCGACGCCCGATGCGCTGCTGATCTTCGTGACCGGGCGTGACCCGGCCTTCATTGCCAATCTGTGCGCGTCGGGCGCGGTGCCCGCACCGCGATATGTCGTGGGCGATGTCGGCACCACGATCGCAGAGTTTCGCGCCGGGCGGTTGGTGCCGATCGCGGCACTGGAATCCCACATACGCATTGCCTGGGAGGGCATGGCTGAGCGCGTACGCACACGGCTTTCGGGCGTGCCGGGCCTCTGGTTGCAACCTGCGCCGTTCCGTTACCGGCTGTCCTATCAGTACGATTCGCGCTTCGATCCCGCAGCGCTGGGCGTGCTCGACGGGCTTGGCGTGGACACGCTAACGTCGCATGGCTGCTTTGTTGACATCCTGCCGCGCGGGGTCAGCAAGGGGCCGTCGCTGAAGCGGCTGATTGCCCATCTGGGGCTGATGCCCGAGCGGGTGCTGGTGGCGGGCGACACGCTCAATGACCTGTCGATGTTCGAAACCGGTCTGCATGGCGCGGTGGTCGGCGGGGCCGAGGCCGAGTTGCTGGCCGCCACCGCCGATCTGCCGCGCGCTCACCGCTGCCGTCATCCCGGTGCGGGCGGGATTATCGAGGCTATCCATGCCCATCGTCTGCACCCCAATCCCCCGGAGGTTCCGCAATGAAATCCGATCTCGTCATCGTCTATCACCGCCAGCCCTATGAAGAGGTGGTCGAGGACGGGACGCTGCGGTATCGAGAGAATTCCAGCCCCAATGGCATTGTGCCGACGATGAAAGCCTTTCTGGGCAAGGCGCGGCGCGGGGCCTGGGTGGCCTGGAAAGAGGCCGAGGACACGGCCAATCCCGGTTTCGCGCCAGTGATCGAGATTTCGGACAGTTTCGGCACCTATACGGTCAGCCGTCTGCCGTTGACCGCCGAACAGGTGCGCAGCTTCTACCATGTCACCTCCAAGGAAGCCTTCTGGCCGATCCTGCACGGGTTCAAGGAACGCTATAATTACGACCCGGTGGACTGGCCGACCTTTCGCGCCGTCAACTGGGCCTTCGCCGAGGCCGCTGCCGAACAGGCGACTGATGATGCCGTGATCTGGGTCCATGATTACAATCTCTGGCTGGTGCCGGGTTATCTGCGCCAGCTCAAGCCCGAGGCCACGATTTGCTTTTTCCACCACACGCCTTTTCCGGGGCCGGACATGTTCAATGTGCTGCCGTGGCGCGAAGAGATTATCTCGAGCCTCATGGCCTGCGACTCGGTGGGGTTCCACATCCCGCGTTATGCGCAGAACTTCGCCGCTGTCGTGCGTTCCATCAAGGGCGCGCGGCTGGTCTCCGACACTGAAACCCCTTCGACCCTCTCGGCGACCGGGGTTGCGCTCAATGACCGCCGGATGCCGCTACTGATCGAGCATATGGGGGCCACAACCTGCATTCACACCAATCCTGTCGGGGTGAACTTTGACTATATTCAGGAGCTTGCCGCCAAGCCTGACGTGCAAGAGCATGTCGCCGCGATCCGCAAGGATCTGGGTGATTGCCGACTGATCCTGTCGGTCTCGCGCACCGATTACACCAAGGGCAATATCGAACAGCTCGAGGCGTTCGAACGGTTGCTGATCCGCCGCCCCGACCTGCGCGGCAAGCTGCGGCTGATGCTTGTCTCGGTCGGGGCCAATCGCAACATGACCGCCTATGCCGAGGTGCAGGAGCGGATCGAGACATTGGCGGGGCGGATCAATGGCAGCCATGGCAGTTTCGAATGGCAGCCCGTATCCCTGATCAGCACGGCGATCCCGCTGGCGCAGCTTGTGGCCTATTATCGGGCCGCCGATATCGCCTCGATCACACCGCTGGCCGACGGGCTCAATCTGGTCGCCGCCGAGTTCTGCGCCGCGCGTGACCTGTCATCGCCCGGTGCGCTGATCCTGTCGGAATTCGCAGGTTGCGCCGTCCTGCTGGACGGCGCGATCCCGGTCAATCCCTTCTCGCATGGTTCGATGGATGCTGCGCTTGATCAGGCGCTGGCGATGGGGGTCGAGGAACAGGCGGCGCGGCTGACAGCGCTGCGCCAGTCGGCGCGGACTTGGGATATCGCGGCCTGGACGCGTTCAGAGATGGCGCATTTCCGCACATTGCAGCGCGAGCGCCATGGCGCTGGCACCGAGCTTGCGCCCCCTTCCGCCGCCTGAGTTGCCGTCGCGCCTCTGCGTGCGGTCCGTCGCCGGACCACGAGAAGGGGCTGGCCTTTTTCGGCCCCTTGCGCTTTGCTATGCGCCGTGACCCGGTGGCTGGTTTGCCGGCGGGGCAATCCGGTGATCGGGGTGGCGCGGGCGATGGAGGATGTCATCAGCTCCGGGATGACAGAGGCAGCGGTCGAAATGCTGCTTGATGACGCGGTGCCGGTTGTGGCCATCGCGTCCCGCCTCGCGCGCCGCTGGCCCGATGCTCCGGCGCTGCAGCTTAGCCTTGAACTTGCGAGCGCGGCCAATGCGGTCGAGCAGATGTTTCGGCCCACCGCGCGGACCCGCGCGCGGATCGAGGCGCTGTGGCGGGTGGCGGCGCTGATCGGGGCGGATATCTACCTGTTGCAGGTGCTGGGCCGCCCCCATGCGCGCGCCGGAGATCTGGCCGCGTACTGGGCCAGTGATGACCCCCTGTTCGGAGGCGAGCGCGATGTCGCGACCCGGCCCTCGTAACCTGATCACCGACATCGCCGGGCTCAGGGTCGGGCAGGCGCAGGATGCCGCCCTGCGCAGCGGTGTCACGGTGCTGACGGGGGCTGCGCCGCTGCGCGCCGCTGTGCATGTCATGGGCGGCGCGCCGGGCACGCGCGAGACCGAACTACTCGCCCCCGACCGGCTGGTGCAAGAGGTCGATGCTCTGGTACTTGCGGGCGGCTCGGCCTTCGGGCTGGACGCGGCGGGCGGGGTCATGGAGGGGTTGCGCGCGCAGGGGCGCGGCTTTGCCGTGGGCGGGTTGCGCGTGCCCATCGTGCCTGCCGCGATCCTGTTCGATCTGGCCAATGGCGGGGCCAAGGACTGGCAGACCAACCCCTATCCGGTGCTCGGGGGCGCCGCACTGCGCGCGGTGTCCGAAGACTTTGCGCTGGGCAGTGTCGGGGCGGGTTTCGGGGCCAGCACGGCGCGGCTCAAGGGCGGGATCGGCTCGGCCTCTTGGGTGCTGGCCTCGGGCGTCACGGTGGGCGCGCTGGTCGCGGTCAATCCGGTGGGCTGCGTGACCATGGGGCAGGGGGGCGAATTCTGGGCTTCCCCCTTCGAGGTGGCGGCGGAATTCGGCGGGCGCGGCATGGGGCAGGCCGACCCGGTGCCGTTGACCAAGCTTGCACGCGAGGCGACGACGCTGGCGATTGTGGCGACCGATGCCGCGCTCGATCAGGCGCAACTGACACGCATGGC
This sequence comes from Paracoccaceae bacterium, assembly GCA_007116575.1. Classification (GTDB taxonomy): domain Bacteria; phylum Pseudomonadota; class Alphaproteobacteria; order Rhodobacterales; family Rhodobacteraceae; genus Roseinatronobacter. The sequence continues at coordinate 6,849 of SKIF01000086.1, read as the reverse complement.
GGTGGCGGCGCATGACGGCATCGCGCGTGCGATCGTGCCATCGCATACGCCCTTTGATGGCGATCTGGTCTTTGCCGTCTCGACTGCAATGATGCCCGCAGCGCAAGCCGCGGACCTGCTCGAGATCGGCCATGCTGGCGCCACCTGCCTGTCGCGCGCTATCGCGCGCGCGGTCTATGAGGCCGAGGCCCTGCCGGGGGATCTGCTGCCAAGCTGGCAGGCGCTTTACGGCTGAGCCGTCTGGCGCTTAGCGCGCGTTCAGACACAGGCCGTATCAGCCCCCCGTATGGCTCATATGGCGCGAGACCTGACCATCCACCTTCTGGCGCGAATAGTCGAAATCATGCCCCTTGGGCTTGCGTGCAATCGCATCGCGGATGGCGGCCTCCAGCGCCCGGTCATCGCCGGATGCCCGCAGTGGCGCGCGCAGATCCGCCCTGTCCTCCTGGCCAAGGCACATATACAATTCGCCCGTGCAGGTCAGCCGCACCCGGTTGCAACTTTCGCAGAAATTATGCGTCAGCGGCGTGATGAAGCCGATTTTCGAGCCGGTTTCGACCAGCCGCACATAGCTTGCGGGGCCGCCCGTGCGCTCGGCCAGAGGCTCCAGCGTGTAGCGTTCGGCCAGCCGCGCGCGCAGATCCTTGAGCGACCAGTATTGGTCGAGCCGGTCCTCGCCGCCCATGTCGCCCATCGGCATCACTTCGATGAAGGTCAGATCCATGTCACCCGCGGCGCACCATTCGACCATCTCGAAGAGTTCATCCTCGTTCACGCCCTTCAGCGCGACGGCATTGATCTTGATCCGCAGCCCCGCCCTTTGCGCGGCCTCGATCCCGTCCAGAACCTGGCGCAGCCGCCCCCAGCGCGTGATGCGGGCGAATTTGGCCTCATCCAGCGTGTCGATCGAGACATTGACGCGACGCACGCCGCAATCGACAAGCTCCTGCGCGAAGCGGCCCAACTGGCTGCCATTGGTGGTCAGCGTCAATTCCTCAAGCGCGCCGCTGTCGAGATGGCGCTTCATGGCTTGAAAGAAAGTCATGATACCCTTGCGGACCAGAGGCTCACCCCCGGTCACGCGCAGCTTGCGCACGCCCAGCCCGATGAAGCTAGAACAGAGCCGGTCCAACTCTTCCAGCGTCAGCAGTTCCGCCTTGGGCAGGAAGGTCATGTTCTCGGCCATGCAATAAACGCAGCGGAAATCGCAGCGATCGGTGACCGAGACTCGCAGGTAAGAGATGGGGCGGGCGAAAGGGTCGATGAGCGGGCTGTCCATCCGCAATAGTTAGCCATCCTCGCACAGGCGGACAAGAGGCGAGAGCATTGTCGCGGTCATCATTTGGCAGTAGACAGAACGCATGTGGAAGTACCGTTCCCCTGTCGCGCTGTGTGTCCTCTGCCTTCTGGTGGCGGGGTGCGCGCAGCTTCCCGGGATTGGCCGCACGGATTCTGTGTCCGCGCCTGTGGCCGATGTGGCCGTGCGCAGCCCCGATGGCGAGACTATTCGCCCCGTCCCGCGCCCCGGCGGCACAGCGCCCGGCGCGGTCGGGCTGTCGCCTGACGCGCTGGACCGCACCAGCGACGAAGAGCGCGCGGCGGCCATGGCCCCGCCAGCGGCGCGCACGCAGCCTCTGGGTGAGACACTGGCCAGTCTGGGTGCGGCGACCGACGCCGGACTGTGGCTGCGCACCGGGCTTGTCAGCCAGACCAGACAGGGCCGGATCGAAACCGCCGATGGCGCGCGCTCACTTCGGGTGGAGTTGCGCCCCTCGGGGGCTGCGCCGGGCGCGGGCAGCCAATTGTCGCTGGCCGCCTTCCGCAGCCTCGAGCAGCCGCTGACCGCCTTGGTGCAGCTGCGTGTCTTTGCCGAATAAGGGTCAGCCGAGCGCTTCAACGACACGGGCGCGGCGCTTGGGGCTTGTGAAGGCGCTTTAGGACGCCTAAGCCTGCACCATGCGAATCCTGTTTCTGGGCGATGTGATGGGGCGGGCGGGACGGCAGGCCGTGGCCGCCGCGCTGCCTGTGCTGCGCCGTGACTGGCGGCTCGATTTCATTGTCGTCAATGGCGAGAACGCCACGGGGGGCATGGGCCTGTCGCCGGATCATGCCAAGCTGTTGCTCGAGGCCGGGGCGGATTGCGTCACATTGGGCGATCATGCTTTCGATCAGCGCGCCATGCGCGAATTCGCCAGTTCCGAGCCGCGCATCCTGCGCCCGCTGAACTTCGCCAAATCAGGCGCGCCGGGGCAGGGGGCGCGGGTCTACGAGGCCCCGGGCGGGCGGCGCGTGGCCGTGGCGCAGGTGCTCGGGCAGGTCTTTATGCGCCAGCCCTATGACGACCCGTTTTCGGCCATCGAGCCGGTGCTGCGCAGCTATCCGCGCGGCGGGCAGGTGCAGGCGGTGATCGTGGACATGCATTGCGAGGCAACCTCGGAAAAGGCCGCGATGGGCCATTGGTGCGACGGGCGCGCAAGTCTTGTCGTGGGCACGCATACGCATATTCCGACGGCGGACGCGCAGATCCTCGGGGGCGGGACCGGCTATCAGACCGATGCGGGCATGTGCGGGGATTATGATTCGGTGATCGGGATGCAGAAGGACGAACCGATGCGCCGCTTCATTACCGGCATGTCGCAGACCCGTTTCACGCCCGCGCTGGGGGCAGTGACGGTCTCGGGCGTCTATGCCGAGACCGATGACGCCACCGGCAAGGCTGTCAGGGTCGAGATGGTACGTCTTGGCGGGCGGCTGGCGCAGGCGGGGCCAGAGCCGTTGCCGGTGCTGGGAGTGCTGGGCTGAGGCGGGGGATTGAAGCGGTTTGGCCCGATCAGCGACACTCAGGCGCGCGATCTGGATCTCACGGTCTCGCGCCCGGGCAGACATGCGCCCCTTTGCCCAGCAAAGAACTGGTGACGCACATCAGACGTAGTCAGTTTTCCAGTCCATGATGCTCTTTCGCGCTTCAAGCTTGCATCAAGACCACATTCGGAAGCCCGATTCCTGCAGGGTCCGTGTGCAACTGGTTCTGTAGCACCTTTCCGCTCCCATTGCGCGGCAGGCATCGACAAGGCCACGGCGTCAGACACCTGCCAACCGGCGGTCGCGCCCGCGAAGCTGCCGCGCAGCGCTTCGGGGTCCGGCTCCTGCCCCAGGTGAGATCCAATCTCAACGCCGCAGGCAGGACGCCTGGTTCAGCGGTTACAGCATTGTCTGATGGAGACCCGCCCTTGCGCGTCATGCGCGACACGCAGTCAATGGAAATGTCGAACACATCCTCGACTGGTGGCGCATATCCATGCCCGCATTTGCGGCAGCGTGATTGAAAACAGCTTATTTCATGGGCAGCCCATGCCATATGCAGAATTTTTCTGCGCCGCAGCACGGCTCCCCATTGTTCACGTCATTAGCCGGGGCATGATGCCCGGACTGTCCAAGCCGTCAGGTGGCATATTCAAAGGGTCGGCCTCTGAAGATGACGCAACTGTCGGCTTGGTAAACACGACAACGTCGCTGCTGTGCGGCAGTATGATCTTTGTGCCAAGTGCATAGAAAGATTGTATCTTTTGCCGCATTGCAGCCAACTCAATGGAGCCTGCACCGCATGATCAAAAGAACCCTTCTTACGAGCGCCGCTGCCGCATCGCTGTTTGCCGCAAGTCCGGCCATTGCCGATTGCACGATCAAGGTGGGTGTGCTGCACTCGCTGTCGGGCAGCATGGCAATTTCGGAAACCACTTTGCGCGACGTGATGCTGATGCTTGTCGAGCAGCAGAATGACGCTGGCGGCCTGCTGGGCTGCGAACTGGAAGCTGTGGTCGTCGACCCGGCCTCTGACTGGCCGCTTTTCGCCGAATTGACCCGGCAGTTGATCACTGTCGACGAAGTCGATGTGATTTTCGGTGCCTGGACCTCGGTTGCGCGCAAGGCAGTGCTGCCTGTGCTGGAGGAATTGAACGGGCTGATGTTCTACCCGGTGCAGTATGAGGGGCAGGAAAGCTCGCGCAACGTGTTCTATACGGGTGCAGCGCCGAACCAGCAGGCGATCCCGGCGGTGGATTACTTCCTCGAGGAACTGGGCGTCGAAAGTTTCGCGCTGCTGGGCACCGACTATGTCTATCCGCGCACGACGAATGCCATCCTCGAAGCCTATCTGATCGATGCTGGCATCGACCCCGAGGATATCTTCGTCAACTATACCCCCTTTGGTCATTCCGACTGGTCCACGATTGTGTCCGATGTGGTGGCGATGGGGGCCGGTGGCAAACAGGTCGGCGTGATTTCGACCATCAATGGCGATGCGAATGTGGGTTTCTATACCGAACTTGCCGCACAGGGGATCGACAGTTTCGACCTGCCGGTCGTGGCGTTCTCGGTCGGGGAAGAAGAGCTTTCGGGCCTCGACACCTCGCGTCTGGTCGGCCATCTGGCGGCGTGGAACTACTTCATGTCCGCCGATACCGAGGCCAATGACGAATTCATCGCCGCCTGGCACGAATTCATCGGCGACGAGAGCCGCGTGACCAATGACCCGATGGAGGCGCATTACATCGGCTTCAACATGTGGGTGCAGGCGGTTGAACAGGCTGGCACCACGGATGTCGATGCTGTGCGCGAGGCGATGTGGGGGCAGGAATTCCCCAATCTGACCGGCGGAATGGCGGTGATGAATGTCAACCATCACCTCTCCAAGCCCGTTCTGATCGGCGAGATTCGTGCGGATGGGCAATTCGACATCATCAGCCAGACCGAAGAAGTGGCGGGCGAGGCATGGTCGCCCTTCCTCGAGGAAAGCGCGACGCTGACCTCGGACTGGCAGAACCTTGGCTGTGGCATGTTCGACACTGCAACCGAGACCTGCGTGCAACTGACCTCGAACTACTGATCGAGAGCCGTCAGGGGGCCTCGCGCCCCCTGACTATCCTTCTTCCGAAAGTCCTGCCCATGCTGCGCCTGACCCGCATTGCCGCGCTTGCCGCCTGTCTCGTTGCTCCGCTCCTGACGCCCGCACCCCTGGCCGCGCAATCCGAAACGCCTCTGCAGGATGTGCTTCAAACCATACAGGAACAGGTCGCGCGCCCCTCGCGCGCGCAAGTGGGGGCTGTTCTGGATGTTCTGCAAGAAGCCGACGCGCCCGGCACAGTCGCTTTTCTGACCCGCTGGGGCGCACGCGAGGTCTTTGAGCGCCCCGAGGACGGGCTGTTCTTCTACGCGCGCGAGGGCGACGACCGCACCCTGACGCTGATCGATATCGACACTGGCGCGGATGTGTCCGAGACCGCCAGCCGTGATGTCAACCAGATCCGCGTCAATGCGGGCGTGCGCCGCGAGATCGAAGGCGCGCTGGTGACCTTCGAGTTGCTGGCCTCGGATCGCAACCGTCGCATCGCCGCCCTGCGCACTATCGCGCGCAGCCCCGAGCCTGACCATATTCCCGTGCTGCAAACCGCACTGGCCGAGGAAACCGACGAGGCCGTTGCCGCGCGGATGGCCCGCGTGCTCGATCTGCTGAACGCGCGCTTCGCCTCGGACAGCGCGACACGGGTCGACGCGATCGAGGGCTTGTCGGGCGATATCACGACCGAGGCGCGGCGCGTGCTCAATCAGATCCTGTCCACCCAATCCGATTTCGCCACCGAAATCCCCGAGGGCACCAATGTCGCCCGTATCCGCATCCCCGGCGAGGATATCGACCTGTTCGCGGCCTATGGGCAGCTTGCAGAGGCCGATCTGGTGCCTCCGCGTCCGGGCCGCAACGCCATTCGTGACGCGCTGCGCGCCAATGTGGTCGATGGCGAAGTGGCAGGCATTCCGGTGCATCAGCTTGACACGGATGAGGCGCGTCGCGCCGCCTATCGTGTGCTGGAAGAGCAGGGTCTCGTCGCGCCATTGCCGACCCAGGCCGATATCGAGGCCGCCCTCGAAGACTATGTCTTTTTCGATGCTTATGTGGAGACTGACAGCGCCGTGACGGATGCTGCCCGCGCCAGCCTCGACAGCACGCGCAACTCAGTCGCGCTGTGGCAGTTCTTCAGCCTGTCGCTCGATGCGCTGTCGCTGGCCTCGATCTTCTTTCTGGCCGCGATCGGTCTGGCGATCACTTTTGGTGTGATGCGGGTGATCAACATGGCGCATGGCGAGTTCATCATGATGGGAGCATATACGGGCTATGTCGTCCAGACCGTCATCCCGAGTTACACCACCTCGCTGATTGTGGCGCTGCCAATGGCCTTTTTGGTGACCTTCGCTGCCGGGGTCGCGATGGAGCGGCTGGTGATCCGGCATCTGTACACCCGCCCGCTGGAAACACTGCTTGCAACCTTTGGCATCTCTATCGCGCTGCAGCAGCTTGCAAAGAACATTTTCGGCACGCAGGCGCGGCCGCTGACGGCCCCGGACTGGCTGGCGGGGTCGATCCGGATCAATGATGTGGTGTCAATCGCCTCGATCCGGGTCGCGATTTTTGTCATGGCCATCGGTTTCCTGCTGATGCTGCTTTACATCCTGAACCGCACGCGACTGGGGCTGGAAGTGCGCGCCGTCACCCAGAACCCCGGCATGGCGGCCAGCATGGGCATCAACCCCGACCGGATCAACATGCTGACCTTCGGCCTTGGCTCTGGCATTGCGGGCGTGGCGGGCGTGTCCATCGGGCTGGTGGCGCAAGTCACATCCGAGATGGGCGCGAATTACATCGTGCAAAGCTTCATGACGGTCGTTGTCGGTGGGGTCGGCTCGGTTTTTGGCACGCTGGCCGGGGCCACGCTGATCGGTTTTCTGCAAAAGGGCATCGAGTGGTTCAACCCGGCCAATACGCTGGCCGCGCAGACCTTCATGGTGCTGTTCATC
>SKIF01000095.1 GCA_007116575.1 Paracoccaceae bacterium | reverse complement strand
GGCACAGCGCGCAAGCGGCATGCGCCAAGTGACAAAAGCTGTTCACGATATTCGGCCCAGAGGTCTTCGACGACCGAACGGGTCAGCGAGATGACGATGGGCAGGATCAGCAGCGTCTGGGCGATGATCATGGCTGTGGGCGTGAACAAGAGCGCGAGCGATCCCAGCGGCCCCGAGCGCGAGAGCATCAGATAGACGATCAGCCCTGCGACCACCGGTGGCAGGCCCATCAATGCGTTGAACACCACGATCACCGCACCGCGCCCCGGAAACCGCGCCAGCGCCAGTGCCGCGCCCAGGGGCAGGCCGATTGCGCAGGCGATCAGAACGGCGGTGAGCGTGACGCGCAAGGACAGCCCGATGATCTGCATCAGGGCGGGATCGCCGCTGGCGATCAGGCTGAAGGCAGTTGCGAAGGGACCGTTCACGCAGAATCCTTACATAGAGAGGTAGAAAAAGATCAGAAAACAAAGTAGAGTTCAAATATATAAGTATTGCATAGGAATGCATGAAAATGCAGCAAATCCAGACGAAATTGACGTCTGCTGCCGCTGAATCGGTGACCTCGCCCCTGATGACCACCGGCGAGGTCGCCGATTACCTGCGCGTCAAGGAACGCACGATCTATGAGATGGTCGCGCGCCAGACGATCCCGTTCAGCCGCGCCACGGGCAAACTGTTGTTCCCGCGCCGGCTGGTCGATGCCTGGCTGGAAGCGCAGACGGAAATGCCCGAGGCAGGCATCGCGCCCGCCCCGCCGATCTATGCAGGCTCGAATGATCCGCTGCTGGAATGGGCGCTGCGCCAGTCGGGCAGCGGGCTGGCGGTGCTGGCGCGCGGCTCGGTGCAGGGGCTTGAGGATCTGGCCGCCGGGCGCGCAGTGCTGGCCGGGTGCCACTTGCTTGAGCCAGAGACGGGCGACTGGAACCGCGCCGCCGCCCGCGCGCATCTGCCCGGCACCAGCCATGTCCTGATCCACTGGGCACGCCGGACGCAGGGGCTGATCACGGCGGCAGGCAATCCGCAGGGCATTGCCGATCTGAAGGACGCGGCACAGCGCGGCCTGCGCTTTGCCACGCGCGCAGGTGGCGCCGGCTCGACCCGGCTGTTCGAGGCGCTGCTCGCGCGTGAGGGGCTGAGCCTGGCCGATCTGACCACAGTCGACCGTCCGGCAGAAACCCATGCAGACCTCGCCACATTGATCGAGACTGGCGAGGCGGATTGCGGCCTTGGCCTGCAGGCCGTCGCGGGTCATCTCGGTTTCATCCCGCTTGTGTCTGATGAAAGCTTCGATCTGGCCATGACCCGGCGCGACTATTTTGAACCACCTGTCCAGACCCTGCTGACCTTCGCCCGCTCTGACAGTTTCGCCCGCCGCGCAAAGCATCTGGGCGGCTACGATCTCACCGATCTCGGCCGCGTTCTCTGGAACGGCTGAGCTGTCGCAACTCGCCCGGCAGCCGCCGCTTCGTTGACAGCCGCGCCTGATGGGCGTCCAGAATGACAGCATCCGTCGCCGCACAGTGCGGAATAGGCTTGTCTTGCGACCCATTCTGCGCAGGGATGCAGGCGGAATTGAGGGAAGCTGTTACGCCATGCTGTCTGCGACTGCTGTCACCAGAACTCGGGGGTTCTTGTCCGGGATCGAGATCACGCTGCTGCCGCCACAGGACGCGGTCCTCATCGAGGCGCGTTTTGACCCGAAGCGCGCGCATGCGGATCTGTTCGGGGTGTTCGGTCTGTCTGTGCCGCAAGCTCTGGCCCGTATGGCACAGAAGCGCGCGGCCGAGTTTCTGGCCGGACGTCTTGTCGCCGCCTTGGGGGCCGAAGCGCTGGGCGTCGTGCCGCAGGATATCGGCATCGGTCCGGGGCGGGCGCCGCTCTGGCCCGCGGGTCTGGCCGGGTCGATCACCCATAGCGGTCAGCGCTGCGCCTGCCTGGTGAGCCGGCGCGCAGATCTGCTCTGCGGCATCGATCTGGAGCATATCGCCCAAGGCGCGGCGCTCAGGGCGATCATGGAGAGGTGCCTGTCGGGGCCAGAACGGATGCTGGCGCAGCAGGGTCTTGATCTGCCTGCTGATCAGGCTGCGACGCTGATGTTTTCTGCGAAAGAGACGGTTTTCAAGGCGCTCTATCCGACAGTCGGGCGGTTCTTTGGTTTCGGTGCCGCCGAGGTCGCGCGCGATCTCGAAGGCCGTGCTTTGCAGCTGCATCTGACCGAGACATTGCATCCGACACTGCCCGCAGGTCTGGCGCTCGCGCCCCGCTACATCTTGCGGGACGATCACCTGATGACGCTGCTGGTTGTGGCGCGGGCCGCGTTCTCAGCGGGTGACGGCACTGATGGCAGTGGCGCAGGCGGCGATATTCCGCGCTGACAGCCCGGCCATATTCGCGCGCCCATCGCCCAGAACATAGACGCCATGATCGGCGCGCAAGGCGGTGATCTCATCGGCCGTGAGCGGCAGGATCGAGAACATGCCCTGCGCATCGCCCACGCCTGCGAACCGGTCCGAGCCAGTGGCATCGCGCAACGCGTTCGCGAGTGCGCGGCGATTGTCCTGCACGCGCTGGCGCATGGCGTCAAGTTCCGTCTGCCACTGGTGGCGCAGCGCTGCGTTGCCAAGGATCGTGCTGACAACCCGCCCGCCATGGTCAGGGGGAAAGGCGAAGGCCTGACGGTTCAGCCCCGCCAGCGCCGCTGCAAGCGTGTCGCGCTGTGCCGGGTCCACGATGGCCATCGCGATCCCGACCCGTTCGCGATAAAGGCCGAAATTCTTGGAACAACTCGCTGCGACCAGCAGTTCTGGCAGCCGCGCCGCCAGGTGGCGCAGCCCGCCCGCATCCGCGTCGAGCCCTTCACCAAAGCCCTGATAGGCCATGTCGATGAAGGGCACAGCGCCACGGCGTTCCAGCAGCGCGGCCATTTCGGCCCAGTCCTGCACGCTCAGATCGACGCCTGTGGGGTTGTGGCAGCAGCCGTGCAGCAAGACCACATCGCCCGCGCCGACCTGTTCCAGATCGGCGAACAGCCCCTCCCGGTCCAGCCCGCCGCCCTGCGCATCCAGATAGCGATAGCTCTGCGCGTTCAGCCCTGCCGCGCGGATCAGCGGCAGGTGATTGGGCCAGGTCTGCGCGCTGACCCAGATCACAGCGTCGGGCCGGGCGCTGCGGATCAATTCGCAGATCTGGCGCACGGCAGATGTCCCGCCGGGTGTGCCGACGGCGGCCACCCGTGCCGAGGGCACCGCCCCGCCCAAGAGGAGCGCTTCCATCTGTTCCAGAAACGCCCGGTCGCCCGCGAGCGCCAGATAGCTCTTGCTGTCCTGTGCCTGAAGGATCTGCGCTTCGGCGGCTTTCACCGCGGCCATGACTGGCGTGCGCCCGTCCTCGTCGCGATAGACACCCACGCCCAGATCGATCTTGCCTTCGCGCGGATCAGCGGCATAGGCCTGCATCAGCGCGATGATCGCATCAAGTTTCGGGGCGGGCAGGGTTTCAAACATCAGGGGTCACTTTCCGGCAGGGGTCCAGTCGCGGGTCAGCACGCGGCTGCGCTCTTCGCGATGCGTCAGGGTGAAGCCGTGGCGCTGATACTGGATCAGCGCGCGCGGATGGTCGAGCGTGCAGGTATTGACCTCAAGCCGGGTGATGCCTTCAATCGCCCAGCCTGTCAGGATCGCTGTGCGCAGCATCCACGCCCCGAACCCGCGCCCGACGGCTTCGGGCACAAGCCCGAAATAGGCCAGATTGCAGCTGTCCCCGTCGCGCCAGTCGAGCAGGAAGAACCCCTTGGGCCAGCCATGATCGATCAGCGAATAGAGCGCCACGCGCGGGTCATTCAGCCAATCGGCAATCTCCGGGTCTTCGCGCGCGTGGATGTCGGTCCAGGCGTAGTCGCGCCCGACCGCGTCATAAAGCGCGCGGAAATACCAGACTGGCGGTTTCTCGGCTTTCAGCAATGCGCCGGTCATGGCCGTAGGCGTTACGGGCCAGCCGTAACGGGGCCGCGCGGTCATCTCGAGGAAACTGACCGTGTAGCTGACCTCTTCTCCGGCGCGGCGCGTGGTCATCCGGTTTCGACCTTCAGGTCGGGAAACTGCCCCCATTCGGCCCAGGAGCCATCATAGAGCGCATGCGCGCGATGGCCGAGGATTTCCAGCCCCAGACTAAGCACTGCTGCCGTCACCCCGGAGCCGCAGGTCGTGATGATCTGACGGTCCAGATCGACACCCGCGCCCTCATAGGCCGCGCGCAACGCGTCGCCGCGCTTCATCGTGCCGTCCGGGTTCAGAAGCTGCATGAAGGGCAGGTTCAGCGCACCGGGCATATGGCCTGCGCGCAAGCCCTCGCGCGGTTCTGGCAATTCGCCCCGGAAGCGGTCGGCGGGCCGCGCATCGAGGATCTGCCAGTCGCGCAGCTTCACCGCTGCCGCGACTTGGCTTACGTCCTTGACCATATGCGCCTGGCGTTGGACAGTGATATGGCGCTCGCGCAGCATCGGGGGCAGATCTTCGACCGCGCGTCCCTCGGCCTGCCATTTGGGAAAACCGCCATCGAGCACGGCCACATCCACCTTGCCCATCAGCCGAAACAGCCACCAGACGCGGGCGGCAGAAAACAGCCCCATCCCGTCATAGATCACGACCTGATGCCCGTCGCCCACGCCCATCGCACGCATGCGTGACATGAATTTCTCGACCGGGGGCGCCATATGCGGCAGGCTGGAGCGCGTGTCGCTGATCTCGTCAATATCAAAGAACCGCGCATTGGGGATGTGGCCTGCCTCATATTCGGCGCGCGCATCGCGGCCCATTTGCGGCAGATACCAGCTGGCGTCCAGGATGCGCAGATCAGGGTCGTCGAGATGCTGCGCAAGCCAGTCGGTCGATACCAGCGTTTTCGGATCGTCCATCGGGCTGTCTCCATGATATGCTGCGGTCTTGCGGGAAAACTATCGTGCCCGCGCCGGGCTGGCAAGGTGTTGACGGGGCTTTCGCGGGGACAGGCTTTGGCGTATTGAGCGCGCCATGACTGCGACACTGTTACAGAGCTATGATGCCAGAGTTGAAACCGGCACGCTGCGCCCGGATGCGGCACAGCGCGCGGCTTTGCCCCTGTTCGAGCCGATCCTTGCCTATCTGAACCGGCCTGCGCCGAAATCCGGGGGGTTGCGCGGTCTGCTCGGGCGCAGCAAACCCGAGCCGCCGCCCTGTCTCTATCTCTGGGGTGGGGTCGGGCGTGGCAAGTCGATGCTGATGGACCTGTTCGTGGCCCATGCAGGCGATGTGCCCAAGCGGCGCGTGCATTTCCACGCCTTCATGCAGGAAATCCATGCTGGGCTGCATGCGGCGCGGGCGCGCGGGGTCGAAGATGCACTGGTGCCAGTGGCCGACAAGGTCGCCGCGGATGTGCGGCTGCTGGCGTTTGACGAGATGCAGATCACCGACATCACCGATGCGATGCTCGTGGGGCGCTTGTTCGAGCGGTTGATGGCGGCGGGGGTGGCGATTGTGACGACCTCGAACCGGCTGCCCGATGACCTTTATAAGGACGGGCTGAATCGGGGGCTGTTTGTGCCTTTCATCGAGATGATCAAGGCGCGGATGGTGGTGCATGAGCTGCAGGCCGAAACGGACTACCGCCAGCACCGGCTGGCGGGCGCGCAGGTCTTTTTCACGCCCGCCAATGCCGCCGCCCGCGCCGAGATCGCACGGTTCTGGGACGAGTTGACCGGCCATGATCCGGGCCAGCCGCTGCGTTTGCAGGTCAAGGGGCGGGCCGTGGTCGTGCCTGCGGCCCATAACGGGGTCGGGCGCGCGAGTTTCTGGGATCTCTGCGGTCAGCCGCTGGGGCCGGGGGATTATCTGGCCATTGCGCAGGCGCTGCGGGTGCTGATCCTAGAAGATATCCCCTATCTGTCGGCGTCGAATTACAACGAGGCCAAGCGTTTCGTGACCCTGATCGACGCGCTTTATGAAGCGCAAGTGCGGCTAATCGCCTCTGCTGCGGCGCAACCCGAACAGCTTTACACCGAAGGCGCGGGCGCGTTCGAGTT
>SKIF01000027.1 GCA_007116575.1 Paracoccaceae bacterium | reverse complement strand
GTGGTCGCCCAAGCGCCTGGAACTGGGCGGATCGGGCCGAGAACCTGCATCATCGTGGCTCGGCGGCGCCGTTTTTCAGCGGGGCGGACGGACCTGTCCTGCTGCTTTCGTTCTGTTTGAACCCAGCTTACCAATCTTCAGTAACGACATTTCGTGACCCCTTCCTCATCCGCGGCACTCTGGAACCCTTGGCCCTGAAATCCGCTCGTTATACTAACCCTGGCCCGACGCCCCACGTATACGCGGCCTGGGATTACTGCCTCAGCATTTCATGCGACCCTACACGTCCAGCTCACATCGATCGTCGCGCAAGACTGCCCAAGGGCAATACCGACAAACTGTGTCCTTTATGTGGCATTTTCTCAATTCGAACAAGTATCTGTGCGGGGCCGGGTTGGTATTTGCGGTCAAAGACCACGTTACCGTTTCTCAGGAATGGATAACGCGTAAATTTGGCGAAATTGTGTCTCTTTCCGGCACAGTATTTGGCGTTTTGAGGCTTTGTCCGCAGTTACGCCTGTAGCAGTCAGGAACGATTCGCCCAGCATGTCCCGAGTGGCCAGACACTTCACAGCATGATTACCCGACAAGGCCGCCGGATCAAGTGCTTTTGATCCCAGTTCAAGTCGGCCGCTGCGCAAGCGCCCGGATCGGTGGTCGGATCACGGCGACACATTTCCATACACATGCAGGGTGGCTGGCCTTGGCGCGGCGTTCTGTCCAGAGACCAGTGCCATGCGACAGGAACCGCGCGGGCCATGACTTGTCTGATGGTCGCGACCACCCAACGGGCCAGTAGCCCTTGCTAGTACAGGCTGAAGATAATGCCCGTATCGCAGGCCCCGAATGACTCATTCATGACCCAGATCTGGTATTCGCCAGACGCATTATAACCCATGTTGAGTTGGGCATTTCGATCGGCCCAACTCTCCTGTAGAGGCACCTGATACGACCACTGCCCGAACGGATCACGCACCAGCAGGTTTGAATCGCACGTTCCTCCCCGATTGCCATCATCGGTTCGAATGCGCAGTCGGTTCGAACCCGAGGTCACACCTTCCCTGTCAAAATCGATGACCAGCGACGGGCTGGCAACGATCCGACCATGGTATGACGACGAGAAGCCAGAACAATCCCTGAGACGCATATTACCACGCGCGCGGACACGATGCTGGAAATCGGCGGTCAGATCCTGCACCCGCAACTGTTGTGTCTGCGCAGCGATCTGAGGATCGGGGCAACCCATGTGAACCGCAAAGCGATTATACGGGTCAGGTCCGACGAATGGCTGCCATGGAGCAAAATGCGGCGGGCCGTGCGAACCGCGCTCTGCGGTAATCTTGAAATTGGCAAAGCCGAAGGATTCGTTATCGATCGCCGCGTCAAGATTGGCGGCGAAACCAAGGGTGAAGGCCTGAGTGGGATTCTCGACATCAATCGTCACCCGCCACCGCTGGTCTGGCCAGGTCGCACCGAAGAAATCCGTGCCATACTGAATCAGCTCCATGGTTGTCGTGAAACGGCCTTCCTGACGCGACGCGACGGTCCGGCGCGTTTGCCCGTAATAGTTGGTCGGCGAGACACGAAAATCGAAGGCTTCGGTCGAAATGCTGGTGCCGTTTACCATGATGATCATATGTTCGCCTTCGGGTCTGGCCCAGCTGAAATTATAGCCGTCCCAACTGTCGAACATCAGAAGGTCGAACTCGATGCGGGCAAAGCCGGACTGGTCGCCAAGGTCCACATGATAAGTTACTGGATTCGAAATGGTTTCCTGACCAAACGGCCCCAGAAAGCTCTGCGAGAGAGACTGTGTCACCGTATTATGCGACCAGCCGGGGGGGGGCACCGGTGTTGAAGTCCGTATTGATGATGGTCACGATCTCTTCGGGCTCGGGCTCGGGCTCTGGAAGCTCCTCTTCTTCGGGGCCAGAGGGTTCACCTGCAATAGGCGGAAACTCAACTTCGCCGTCGGGGAAGAAATCGTTGTCGTGTTCATACCGGATAAACGGCGAAAAGCGCGGCCGGGTAACCGCCAGCGGATCAAGTCGCCTGCCCTCAAGCAGCCTGAGACCCGCGAAATTCGTCATCGGGGTTTCCCACATGGCAAATGCTTCGACCAGGATGACCGCCTCGCCCGGCAAGACAGTCGGTATCCGGTTTGCAAGATCATTCACCGGAAGCTGGTTGACGGGCAGCATGAAACCCGTCTGGTCCTCTCCGTCCGGGTCAGGGGGAGTGCTTGTCCCGCCAAGATCAACCAAAGACGGGAGTCCCCGCGTTCCGTAAGACCACACAATGGCAGGCTCTTCCGTTTCCGAGTCCCACATGACCGAGGAAATCCGCAGCCTTGTGTCGCTGTTGCGCGTGGTCAGAAAGTCATAGACATCGTTCATGCCTTCCAGATAGGCATCGGTTATGGTTTCGGTGTTGCGGGAAATCAGATCGGCGATATGGAGCGCCGCAGCCTGAGACTCCATGCGCGCCCGGAACGCATCGGTAAAGATCATGATGCCAAGATAGCCCCATATCAGCAGCGGGAGCGCGATCAGCATCTCAATGCTGAGCGATGCGCGAATATCCTCGCGGAAGCCTCGGAAGGCCGTAAGAACTCTGGATGTCAAAAGCAAAACTGTCACTGTAACTACCCCGGTTCCTTCACGAAAATCCCACGCGTGTGCAGCACAGCATTCCCTTCAGGATTGACTGGCACACCGGTCAGAACGCGTGTCAGCCGAACGAAAGGATCGGCCACCACGCAAACCCGGACCAGCATCAGCTCTTGCGCTGCTCCCCCGGAGCCCGGATTGAACTCGACATAGGGTGTCAATTCCTCCTCAAGGTCGACGCAGGTCAATGGTGTGTCGAGCCCCGTGAACGAGGCAGTATCGATCGGTCGCATCTCCACGGTGATCCGATCAAGACAGTTGGGCAGCATCGCCGTTCGTGCGCAGATCAGTCCTGACATTGTGTCGGATTCTGTGATCCGGCCCAACCGGACCTCGCGGATGGCCATGTCCATGGCTCTGTGCAAAACGACCTGCCGGAACTGCATGATGCCGGCATCCACTGCCAGCACGAAGACCGAGAACAGCAGCGGGAACAGGACCACGAACTCAACCGTGGTCGTCCCGTCCTCAGAGCGCCAGCCACGCATGACCCTTTCCCGGAGTGAGGCAAACCGGGTCATTGAATGAGCCTCAGGCGTCTTGTCTGGATATGAGTCGCAATGGCGCTGAACGCGTCGATGAGTTCCGTACCAGAGCTGTTGAAGAAGTGGCCGTCCGACGAGGCACATGCTTCCATCAGGTCGACCCCGGCAGGAGGAGCCTCGAATGCAACCCCGTAGATGTTGACATTCTGCGCCTTCAGCGCGTCGCAAACTGAAACGGTATCTGCATCCTGCGTCTCACGATCCGGTTTTCTGGTCGCCGGATGATCCGGATGAAAACAGCAGTTCTCGCCATCTGTCATCAAGATAACAGCGCGATAGCTTGCCGGTGCATTCCAGTCCAGCGGAAGCCCCGCAAAGTCCGGCGACACAATGTCGGAATCAATCAAATCGGTGATGATCGGACGAATCGTCGGGTCGAAGAACAACGCGCCGACGCGCAGCCCGAGATCAATCGACGTCCCCCAGTTCGGACCCAGCGTGTTGATATAGGCAACGGCTTCATCCACATCCGAGAGATAGGGGCGCACCGGCATGTCGGTGATAAGGTAATCCGTATTCGACTGCAGATCACAGTTACGCCGGAACATGCGCGCATCAATGCTGTTTGTCACACTGTCCCAAGTCGAGAAATCCACGCAGAAGGCGTTTTCCATGCTTCCCGAGGGCGGATCTGCCAAATTGTTGAAATAAGTCAGAGAACTGGCAGGAAGGATGACCTAGGTGCTATAGGGAACAAAGGTGATTGCCACCCGGTCACCCTCTTCATCTCCCAGCATCTCGGTGACAAAATCTGTCGCCGCAATGCGCAGGTTCTCAATGCGCTCCTGATCAGCCATAGAGCCGGAAACGTCCAGCACCATGACGATCTCAAGCTTTATCTCGGCCAGCTCTTCAGAAGCGCCTGCCGCGACATGGATGGGCAGGCTGTCGATGCCGCCGAGCCGCATCAGAAGTGTCTGCATCTGGCCTTGGGGAGTGATGATAACCTCGCGCGCGCCGCCGATATTTGTCACTTCGATACTGCCTTCGGCGGCAACCATGTGCCCAAGCCCCTCGGCCTGAAAGTAGGAGCGGATGATGTCCTCCGGCTCCGGGCTGCCCGGTGACTGGCGCATCATTGCGGCCGCCAGCACAGCACGATCCGCCGCCCCCTGAACACGCACCCGCTCGTTTTCGTAGCGCATCAAGTCAATGGCGACCCCACCAATCAGCAGCGTGGCAAGAAATAGCAAAAGCGACAGGATTAAAAGCCCGCCGCGCTCATCATGATAAAAACGCCCCAACAAGGTGTCAGATGGACGCCGGGTCGTTGCCCTGGCATGTGTCAACCGCTCTTTTTCCATCATAGCTACTCGCAACGTGTTTGTTGTGCATCAGGTAGGCCAAGATGCAATTGTTTCGTTTTTTGTAGATAATGATTGAGGCAGAACGATGGCCTGTCTTCGACAATTTCGCGCGTTTCAGACAGGCGCAGACGAGGTTCTGCCGAGACCTCGGCCCAATATTGGTATGCGAGGTCGGGTTGTCCTTTCCCCGAGTGCGTTACCCGAGCAGCATGTGTGGTGTGTAGGGTATGCTTCCGACGGCAGTCTGCCCCAAGAGACCATGCTCCGGCACGAGCCTTCGCGCCGGAGTGTCATGGCAGGGTCTTGGCTTGGCCGCCCCTGACACCTGCCAGGGACTGTGGATCGAACCGGATTCCAGTTCCTGAAACTGCCGGGTCTATCCGCCCGCCAATGTCAGGGGCGGCAAGCGCGCCTCGATCTCGGCGCGGCGCGACTCGTATTGCCGCGGCAGCATCAGGTGGCGCCCCAACTGCGGCAGTGGTTCGTCGCGGTCGAATCCCGGTCCATCGGTCGCGATTTCAAACAATATCCCGCCGGGTTCACGGAAGTACACAGCCTTGAAATACTGCCGGTCGCGCAGTTCCGTCACATTCTGCCCACGCGCCATCAGGTCTTCCCGCAACGCGGCTTGATGATCGGTGTCGCGCGCGCGAAAGGCGACATGGTGAATCGTGCCCGGCCCCGGACGGGCACGCTCGGGGCTGTCGGCCACCCACAGATCGACCACACGTCCGGGCGCATCTCCAGATAGTGCAAAACGCAGCCGTCGCCCGCCGGGCTCGTGGGCCTCACCCAGCAGCCGGTAGCCGAAAACCTCGGTCAGGACCTCGGCGGTCGGACCCGGCTCGGCCACCCAAAGCGTGACCGAATGCAGCACGCCCCAGGGACCAGCCTGCGGATCGGCGACAAGTTCGAAATGCTGGCCATGGGGATCTCGCAGCACCAACACTTGCGCCCCGAACCGCTCGGTCATCGTGCCGCCCATCTGCGCCTGCCACTCGGCCATCGCATCGGGGGCAACAGAATAGGCGAAACTCTGCGCTGCTCCGACCCCGGCCTGACCCTGCCCGCGCTCTTCGCGGTTGAAGAAGGTGACAACCGAACCGGGACGCGCATCCTCGGTCCCGTAATAGAGGTGATACATCTCGGGCGCGTCAAAATTGACCGTCTGCTTGATCAGACGCGTCCGCATCACCCGAGTGTAGAAATCCAGGTTCTCCTGCGCCGGGCCAGAGATGGCCGTGACATGGTGCAGCCCTGCAATCGGGGTCTTGAGTGTTTCGGCCATCACGCTAGCCTCCTTGCGCATCCTGTCATCATGCCTGACATATGGGCCATCATGCCGCAAACTCAAAGCTCGCACCCAAACAGGGCCTGTGCGGCCCTGCACAGACCCAACAGACGCGCGGTCGGCCATCCATGACCGCCCTCGCGCTCGAGACTGTCACCAAGAGCTTTCCCAGCGTCGAAGGGCGGGTCGAGGTACTGCGCGGCGTGTCGCTCGACATCGCACGAGGCTCCGCGCACGCGCTGACCGGCGAAAGCGGTAGTGGCAAATCGACTCTTCTGCATATCGCGGCGGGGCTGGAGCAGGCCGATTCGGGTCGCGTTCTGGTCGGGCAAAGCGATCTCACAACGCTTGACGAGGCAGGCCGCGCCGCCCTGCGGCGCGGCCATGTCGGGCTGATCTTCCAGCAGTTCAACCTTATCCCCTCGCTCAGCGTCGCCGCCAATCTCGGCTTTCAGGCTCGCCTTGCCGGAAAGCATGACGCAGACTTTATCATCCATCTCGCGCAGCGGCTGGGCGTGGCAGATCTGCTCTCGCGCTATCCCGAGCAACTATCAGGCGGCCAGCAGCAGCGGGTCGCGATCGGGCGCTGCCTGGCCGCCAGACCCGCGCTGGTACTGGCCGATGAACCCACCGGCAATCTCGACGAGGAGACCGGCGACCGCGTGCTCGACCTGATGCTGGAACTGACCGCCGAGACCGGCGCGGCGCTGTTGCTTGTCACCCACTCCTCGCGTCTTGCAGCCCGCTGCGAAGCGCGCCACCACCTGCGCGCGGGTCGGATGGAGGGCACAGAATGACCCGCGCGGCGCTGGCCGCGCTGCTCTCGCACTGGGCGCGCAACAAGCTGCAACTGGCGATGCTGCTGGCGGGACTTGCGCTGGCCACGGCGCTCTGGTCGGGGGTGCAGGCGCTCAATGCCGAGGCGC
The DNA here is from genome assembly GCA_007116575.1 of Paracoccaceae bacterium. Classification (GTDB taxonomy): domain Bacteria; phylum Pseudomonadota; class Alphaproteobacteria; order Rhodobacterales; family Rhodobacteraceae; genus Roseinatronobacter. The sequence goes on along the minus strand of SKIF01000027.1, from coordinate 13,830 downwards.
GCAGCGCCTATGCCACCGCCGAGGCGCTGCTGTCAGAGGGCGCGACCGCGCGGCTGGACCACCCGTCAGGGCAGATTGCGCAGGAAAGCTTCGGCGCGCTGCGCCGCGCAGGCTGGCTGGTCTCGCCTGTGCTGGAGGCGCGCGTCACCTTGGGTGACGCGCGTGTGACCCTGATCGGGATCGAACCGCTGACCGCGCCCCCCGGCGCCGGTCCGGCACTGGCCGCCGAGGATCTCGCGGCCTTCTTCAGCGGGCGCGGCTTCGCCCATCCTCAGACCTTGCGCGAGATCAGAGATGTGCCGCGCGAGATCCGCCCATCCGAGGCCGTGCCCGTCGGCACGGTCCTCGTCGATATCGGACAGGCGCAGGCGATCCTGCAAAGCGATCATCTTACATCGCTGACACTGGCGCAAACACAGCCCGAAGGGCTGCGCCCCCTCGAAACCCTCGTGCCAGAATTGCGCCTGCTCAGCCCCGGCGAAGGGGCCGAGCTTGCCGGGCTGACCGACTCTTTCCATCTGAACCTAACGGCCTTCGGTCTGCTGGCCTTCGCAGTGGGGCTTTTCATCGTGCATTCCGCCGTCGGACTCGCCTTCGAGCAGCGCCGCGCGATGTTCCGCACCCTGCGCGCGCTGGGCCTGCCGCTGCGTACCCTGACCGCCTGCCTCGCCACTGAGTTGCTGCTGATGGCGCTTGTTGCGGGGGCAGCGGGGTTGGTGCTGGGTTATGCGCTGGCAGCGCTGCTGATGCCCGATGTCGCGCTGACCCTGCGCGGGCTTTATGGCGCGCCGGTTCCGGGAGCGCTGCAGTTCAACCCGCTCTGGGCATTGGCGGGGCTGGGCATGGCACTGGGCGGCACCGCGCTCGCGGGCGCGCAGGCGCTGTGGCGGCTGTGGCACCTGCCCCCGCTCGCACCCGCCCAACCCCGCGCCTGGGCCCATGCCTCGGCGCGCGGGATGCGGGTGCAGTCTGCGTTGGCCGGGGCTCTGGCGCTCTTGGCGATCATCCTCGCCGTCTACGGCACCGGGCTTCTGGCCGGATTCTTGCTGCTGGCCGCGACCCTGCTCGCGGCCGCGCTGGCCGTGCCACTGGTGCTGACGACTGTGTTGCGCCTGGCCGAGCGCGCAGCGCGAGGCCCCCTTGCGGAATGGTTCTGGGCCGATAGCCGGCAGAACCTGCCCCGTCTCTCGCTGGCACTGATGGCGCTGATGCTGGCGCTTGCCGCCAATATCGGCGTCGGCACCATGGTCGCGAGCTTCCGCGCGACCTTCATCGACTGGCTCGACCTGCGGCTGGTGGCCGAGGTCAATGTCATCCCGCGCAGCCAGGACGAGGCGCGCGCGCTCGAGGCCTTTCTCGCCCCGCGCGCCGATGCCGTCCTTCCCATGCTGCGCGTCGAGGCGCAGCTTTCGGGCCAGCCCGCGCAGATCTACGCGATGAAGGACCACGCCACTTTCCGCGACAACTGGCCACTGATCGACCCCGTGCCGCAGGTCTGGGACCGGCTCGCCGCAGCCGAGGGTGTGCTGGTCAACGAGCAGCTCTACCGCCGTTCGGGGCTGCGTGCGGGCGATGAGCTTGACCTACCGCAGATCGGGCCGATGCCGGTACTGGGGGCCTACCCGGATTACGGCAACCCGCTGGCGCAGGCGGTCATCACCCTGCCGCGCTTTTCCGAGATCTGGCCCGAGGCCCCGATCCGCCAGTTGGCCATCCGCACCGAGGACGCACCCACGCTGATAGCCGCGCTGCAGGACGAGTTCGGCCTGAGCGCGGCGCAGATCACCGATCAGGCGCAAGCCAAGGAAATCTCGCTGGCGATCTTCGAGCGTACCTTCGTGATCACCCGCGCGCTGAACCTGCTGACCCTCTCGGTCGCCGCCCTTGCGCTCTTTGCCGCGCTTGTGACACTGGCCGGGATGCGGCTGGCGCAACTGGCCCCGCTCTGGGCGCTGGGGCTGACACCGCGCCAGCTTGCCGGGCTGGAACTGACGCGCGCGCTGGTGATGGGCGGGCTGACCATGCTGCTGGCCCTGCCCGTGGGACTGGTGCTGGCGCAGGTGCTGCTGGCGGTGATCAATGTGCAGGCTTTCGGATGGCGGCTGCCGTTGCAGGTCTTCCCCGGAGACTGGGCGCGGCTGGGGCTCTGGGCCGCGCTGGCGGTGCTGGCTGCGGCCAGCCTGCCCGCGCTGCGGCTATGGCGGCAGGGGCCTGCGCAACTTTTGCGGGTGTTTGCCCATGAACGCTGAAGGGGCGCATATGGGTAGAGGTGGTTTGCGCCAGCGGGGCTGCATCTGGCTGCTGGCCCTGCTGCTGGCGCTTCCCGCCCCGCTGATGGGGCAAGGCTTCGCCGGTCTGGGCGCCGATGCCGAAGGGTTTGCTGTCCCCGAACGCGGCCGCGCGCTCGACTTCCCCACCGATCACGGCCCGCACCCGGACTATCGCATCGAATGGTGGTATCTGACCGCCACGCTCACTGGCGCAGACGGGCAGGATTATGGCGTGCAATGGACGCTGTTCCGATCCGCGCTCGCGCCCGGCGAGGCCGAGGGTTGGGCCAGCCCGCAGGTCTGGATGGGCCATGCCGGGCTGACCAGCGCGACCGGGCATTTCGCCGCCGAGCGCTTCGCGCGCGGCGGCATCGGGCAGGCGGGTGTCACCGCCAGCCCCTTCCACGCCCATATCGACGACTGGCACATGACCGGCCATGCCCGCCCCGGCGAGGACGTGCTTGACAGGCTCGAGCTCCATGCGCGGGGGTCGGAGTTTCATTACACGCTGGAGTTCACTGCCGAAGGCCCGCTCGTCCTTCAGGGCGATCAGGGCTATTCGGTCAAATCCCCTGAAGGACAGGCGAGTTACTATTACTCGCAACCCTTCTACACGGTCAGCGGCATGCTGCATCTGCCCGATGGCCCCGTCGAAGTATCCGGGCAGGGCTGGCTTGACCGCGAATGGTCCAGCCAGCCGTTAAGCCCGCAGCAGCTGGGCTGGGACTGGGTGTCGCTGATCTTCGACGATGGCCACCGGATGATGGGCTTTCAGGTGCGGGGGCGCGAGGGTTTCACCGCCGGCACATGGATCACCCCCGATGGCACGCCCACGCCCCTGCCCGATGGCGCGCTGCGCTTCACGCCGCTGGCCCGGACCCGTATCAACGGGCGTGATGTGCCGACCTCATGGCAGATCGACTGGCCCGAGGGCGGGCTCTCGATCACGACCGAACCGCTCAACCCGTCAGCCTGGATGGACCTGTCAGTGAGCTATTGGGAGGGGCCGCTGCGCTTTACCGGCACGCATGAGGGGCGCGGGTATCTGGAGATGACCGGGTATTGAGCCGAGCGAAGCGCAGCATGGCGGCCGGGTCATGAGTATTTTTGGCAAGAAAATGAAGCTATGTAACGCGCGGCCTTGACGCCGCGTTGTGCGTGACAAGGGTGGCTGCGCAGGCTTATCTCGACGCAGGACTGCAGGAGGATGCCATGCCCTACCCCCATATGCTTGCCCCGCTGGATCTGGGCTTTGTCACCTTGCGAAACCGTGTGATGATGGGCTCGATGCATACCGGGCTCGAGGAGCGGGGCGACTGGGGGCGGGTGGCCACCTATTATGCTGAGCGCGCGCGGGGCGGGGCGGGGCTGATCGTGACGGGCGGCATGGCTCCGAACAACGAAGGCGGCGTGTTTCCGGGGGCAGCGGGGCTTTATTCCGAAGCCGATATCGCCAATCACCGGCTGGCGACCGATGCGGTCCATGCCGAGGGCGGTCGGATCGCGATGCAGATCCTGCACGCGGGACGCTATGCATATGGACCCGATTGCGTGGCCCCCTCGGCCATCAAGTCGCCGATCTCGCCCTTCAAGCCGCGCGAACTCGACGAGGACGGGATCGAGAAGCAGATCGCCGATATCGTGACCTCGGCTGAACGCGCGCGCGCAGCGGGCTATGATGGGGTCGAGATCATGGGCTCGGAGGGGTATTTCATCAACCAGTTTCTCTGCGCGGCGACCAATCACCGGACCGACCGCTGGGGCGGCGACTACGAGAATCGGATGCGCCTGCCCGTCGAGATCGTGCGCCGCACGCGCGCAGCCGTGGGGCGTGATTTCATCCTGATCTACCGCATCTCGCTGATTGACCTGGTTCCCGGCGGGCAGAGTTTTGACGAGGTGACGCGCCTTGCCCGTGGCATCGAGGCGGCGGGCGCGACGATCCTCAATACCGGCATCGGCTGGCACGAGGCGCGGGTGCCGACCATCGCGACCTCGGTGCCGCGCGCGGGCTGGGCCTGGGTGACGCGCAAGCTGATGGGCAAGGTCGGTGTGCCGCTGATCACCTCGAACCGGATCAACACGCCCGAGGTGGCCGAAGAGTTGCTGGCCAGAGGCGCGGCGGACATGGTCTCGATGGCGCGGCCCTTTCTGGCCGACCCGGATTTCGTCAACAAGGCCGCCGCGGGGCGCGCGCAGGAGATCGCGCCCTGCATCGCCTGCAATCAGGCCTGTCTGGACCACACATTTCAGGGCAAGATCTCGTCCTGTCTGGTGAACCCGCGCGCCTGTTTCGAGACTGAACTGACTTACGAGCCCATTGATTCGCCAAAGGATATCGCCGTTATCGGTGCAGGCCCGGCCGGTCTGATGGCCGCGCTGATCGCAGATCAGCGCGGCCACCGCGTCACACTGTTCGAGGCCGACACACGGATCGGCGGGCAGTTGAACATGGCGCGCATCATCCCCGGCAAAGAGGAGTTTCACGGGCTGGTGGACTGGTTCGCGGGCCAGCTTGAGCGCTCTCGGGTCACGCAGCGCCTTGGCACCCGCGCCACACCGGAGATGCTCGTGGGCTTCGACGAGGTGATCATCGCCACCGGCGTCACCCCGCGCGACCCGCAGATCGAAGGGCAGGATGCGCCCCATGTGCTGCGCTACACCGATGTGCTGCGCGGCGGCGCGGATGTGGGCGCGCGCGTGGTCGTGGTCGGTGCAGGCGGGATCGGGTTCGATGTGTCCGAATACCTCGTCCATGAGGGCCACAGCCCGACTGAGGATCTGGCGCTCTGGAAGCGCGAATGGGGTGTGACGGACCCGGCAGAGGCACCGGGGGGTCTTGCGGCGCAAGGGCCGCAACCCGCGCCGCCCGCACGCGCCATCACGCTGGTGCAGCGCAAGCCGGGCAAACCGGGCAGGGGGCTGGGCAAGACCACAGGCTGGATCCACCGCGCGGCACTGGCCGCCAAGAACGTGCAGATGCTGGGCGGGCTGGAATATCGCCGCATCACCGAGGCCGGGCTGGTCGTCGCGCGCGACGGACAGGAAGAGCTGCTGGAGGCCGACACCATCGTGCTCTGCACCGGGCAGGAGCCTTTGCGCGATCTGGCCGATGCGCTGGAGGTGGCGGGCCAGCGCGCGCATGTGATTGGCGGCGCGGATGTTGCGGCGGAACTCGACGCCAAGCGCGCGATTGATCAGGGCGCGCGACTGGCGGCGCGGCTGTGAGGGGCCTCAGCCCGCCAGCACAGCCTCGGCAGCCGCACCCAGCCGAAGCAGAAATTCCTCGCGCATCGGCGGGGCCATCAGGCTGATTCCGACCGATGGCCGCCCCGTGGGCAACGTCAGCGCACAGAGCCCGAGCATGTTGGCCATGCGCGTGTTGCGCAGAGTAAGCAGGTTTTCGGTGGTGAAATAGCTCAGATCAGTGGTCAGCCGCGCCGCATTGGGTGGCATGTTGGGCGCGGTCGGCACAAGAACGGCATCAAAACCTGCGGTCTGCGCCAGATAGGCGGCGCGATACGTCTCCAGCCGCGCCCAGGCGGCGAGGTAGTCGGCGGCCTTGTGATCGCGCCCCGAGCGGAACCGATCGAGGATCGGGGCGAACATCGTCTCGGGCTGTGCCTCGATCACCTCACGCCACTGAGCATAGCATTCGGGCGTGTAGATGATACCCGCCATCTCCAGCGTGGGTGCAATCATGTCGAGGCTTGCGCGCTCGATCCGCGCACCCGCCTTTGCCAGCCGGTCAACCGCCTCCTCGAAACCCTGCGCGGGCGCGGGGCGGATATCCGTGAAGGCTGCGCCGTCCAGCACCAGAAAACGCCGCCCCGCAAGGCTGGCGCCGCGCAGGTCGGGCGCGGGGCGGTGCTCCATCGCCGCGAGTGCCAGCGCGCAATCCTCGACGCTGCGCGCCAGCGGGCCGACCGTGTCGAAACGCGGGGCGAGCGGCACCACACCGGCCAGCGACAGCCGGCCCGATGTGGTCTTGAGCCCGACCAGATCATTCCAGGCGGCAGGGATGCGCACAGAGCCACCTGTGTCCGAGCCGATGGCCAGCGCCGCCAACCCAAAGGTAACCGACGCCGCAGCCCCCGAGGACGATCCCCCCGGTACGGCCTCAGGATCATTGATGCAGGGCGGTGTCGCGGTGACAGGGTTCAGTCCCAGCCCGGAAAAGGCCAACTCGGTCATATGCGTCTTGCCAAGGCAGATCGCGCCCGCTTGCGTCATCGCCTGCAAGACCTGCGCATCCTGTGAAGGGATGCGCCCCTTCAGCAGCGCAGTGCCCGATTCCGTGCCGATACCTGCCGTATCGAACAGATCTTTCCACGACACCGGCACCCCGTCGAGCGGCCCGCGCCGCAGCCCGGAGCGCGCGCGGCTGCGCGCGGCCATTGCCTCGTCCAGCGCGCGGGTACGGGTGAACCGGGCATATATCCGCTCGCACAAGGGCTCGGCTGCAATGGCGTCGAGGTAAGTTTCGGTCAACTCCAGCGGGCAGAGCCTGCCTTCGCCTATTGCCCGCCCCTGCTCTGCTGCCGAAAAGCCCCGCCAGTCTGTCATTATCCGCTCCACCTTATCGCCAATGCGTGCAGAGTATTTGCGGCAAGATGAATTGGGAATGGCAAAGTGACGGCTTTGCCGCATGGACAAGCACGCTGTGGCTTGCATATTGGCAGGCATGACACATGATGCCGATATCCTGATCGTAGGCGGCGGGCTGAACGGTCCGGCGCTGGCCCTTGCGCTTGCGCCGACCGGACTGCGCATCACCATCATCGACGCCCTGCCCCGCGACACACGCGAAAGCCCCGAGTTCGACGGGCGTGCCTATGCGCTGGCGCTGGGCTCGACCCGCGTGCTCTCGGCGCTGGGGGTCTGGGCGGATCTGGAGCCAAAGGCGCAGCCGATCCTGCAGATCAAGGCCAGTGACGGGCGCGCAGGCGAGGGCGCGGCACCGTTCTTTCTGGATTTCGACCATGCCGAGATCGAGGAAAGCCCGATGGGCCATATGTGCGAAGACCGCTTTCTGCGCCGCGCGCTTCTGGACGCGATGGACCGCGAGGGCAGCATCACGCAGATCTCGGGCAGCCGTGTCATGGCGCAGGAGGTGCAGGCGGACGGGGTGACAGTCACGCTTGAGGGGGGCGGCGCCCTGCGGGCGCGGCTGCTGATCGGCTGTGACGGGCGCGCCAGCCCGACCGCCGCGCGCGCTGGTATCCGGCGCAGCGGGCGCGATTATGGTCAGACCGCGCTGGTCTGCGCGGTCGCGCATGAAAAGCCGCACCATGGCTGCGCGCATCAGTTTTTCATGCCCGCCGGGCCGCTTGCCATCCTGCCGCTTCCCGGCAATCGCTCTTCGATTGTCTGGAGCGAGGCGACCGCCACGGCCGAGGCCATCCACGCGCTGGACGAGGCGGGCTATCTCGAAGCCCTGCGCCCGCGCTTCGGCGGTTTCCTTGGCGAGATTGCACTGGAGGGCAAGCGCCATGCTTATCCGCTGAAACTGACCATCGCCAACAGCTTCATCGCCCCGCGCCTTGCACTGGTGGGCGATGCCGCGCATGGGTTGCACCCGATTGCCGGGCAGGGACTGAATTTCGGGCTGCGCGATGTCGCGGCGCTGGCTGAGGTGCTGACGCTGGCCGCGCGCCGCGGCGAGGATATCGCCTCACCCCTTGTGCTGGAGCGCTATCAGCAATGGCGGCGCTTCGACACAATGATGATGGCGCTTGGCACCGACAGCGTGAACCGGCTGTTCTCGAATGACAACACGCTCTTGCGCGGGCTACGCGATCTGGGCATGGGCGTCGTGTCTTCGGTGCCCGCCCTGCGCCGGGGCTTCATCCGCGAGGCGGCGGGGCTGAGCGGCGATCTGCCGCGCCTGATGCAGGGTCGCCCGATCTGATCACGCCTCGGCCAGAAGTGCGGCCACATCGAGCCGCGCATTGCCCATCGCCAGTTGGCCCGCCCGGTCACGCGGCCAGTCCTCGGGCGCGCGGTCGCGATAGAGTTCGACCCCGTTGCCGTCCGGGTCGCGCAGATAGACAGCCTCGGACACACCATGATCGGCAGCCCCCTCCAGCGCGAAACCTGCCTCGAGCACGCGGGTCAGCACCCGCGCCAGTGCGGCACGATCGGGGTAGAGCACGGCCAGATGATAGAGCCCTGCATGACCCGGCGGTGCTGGCGGCGCGCCCGCGCTCTGCCATGTGTTCAGCCCGATATGATGGTGATATCCATCCGCGCCCAGAAACGCGGCCTGCGTGCCGAAATGCTGCATGACCTCGAATCCGAGCAGCCGGTAAAAGGCAATCGCGCGCTCCAGATCCGCGACCTTCAGATGCACATGCCCAATTCTGGGGCCGCTTGTCGTCTCGGATGACTGCGCCATGATCCTCTCCTGTCCTGACTGCACTGCACATAATCCCCCGATCCCTTTGCGCGAAGTCTGCAAAAACCCGCATATGCTGTGCGCAATTCACTGGCTTGTGAAGACGGCCATGCAACGGATCGGCATGTGCGGGCGTATGCTGGGAAGGAATAGCCAAAGGATGCCTGCCCCATGCGCCTGTTTGTGACCCTGCTTCTCGCCCTCTTCACTGCCCCGATCCTTCCCGCCAATGCCCAGCAACGCGAGACCGCGCTGGTCGCGGGTGGGTGTTTCTGGTGCGTGGAGTCCGATTTCCGCCGCGTGCAGGGCGTGACCGATGTGCGCGTGGGCTTTGCGGGCGGCACCACGCCCGACCCGGTCTATGACGATGTCGCGCGCGGGCGCACCGACCATCTGGAAGCCACGCTGATCACCTTCGACCCCGGCCAGATCAGCTATGACCAGATCCTGCATCTGTTCCTGCGCTCGGTCGATGTGTTCGATGATGGCGGGCAGTTCTGCGACCGGGGCGCGCATTATACCACCGCCATTTTCGCCACGCCCGCGCAGGAGGCACAGGCCGAGGCCGCGATCCGCGCCGCCGAAGCCGAATTGGGACAGAGCATCGTCACCCCGATCCGCCCAGCCAGCCGGTTTTATGAAGCCGATGACTTCCACCAGAATTACGCCAATTCCACCGAACGCACCCTGACCCGCTTCGGCTGGATCGAACGGCGCGACGCCTATAAACGCTACCGGCAAGCCTGTGGCCGCGACCGGCGCGTGCGCGAGATCTGGGGGTCGGCGGCACCCTTCGCGGGCTGACAGCTTCGTGTGTCGCTCAATCCTTCATCATATCACCCTATATGACCATTTGCTCGAAGCTGCCTGAGGCGTGCATGGTCGATGGAGACAGGCGTTCCCGTTTGATCGAAGGCCCGCTTGAAATTGAAGGCTGTCGGTGAAGGGCCGAAATCGTGCAGATGCTCATGCCGCCGCACGCCCTCGGCCCATGTCGGATAACCTGCGTCCAGATGCCACCACATCACGAGTGGCGGCCAGTCGGGCGGCTGGAACCACTCGCGTCCGCGCCGGAGGGCGGTTGCGTGAAAGCCGGAATAGGTAAATGCGAGAATGGATTCGATATCCTGCCAGAGCGACAAGGTGGCGGGCGACCAGCCATCACCACGCTCTGTGTAGAACCTCGGATAAACCTCCCGCCCCCATGACGTTGCATCGCAATCCGAAGCATAGCCGGACCGCGCGATCATCCCCACTGCCTTGTCGACCTGGTCCAGCACAGGATCATTCAGCGCGTGAAAACCATCATTCGCCGGATCTTCCGCCGGTTTCCTGAATATGCCGAAGGTGTAAAGCGCCACGGGCATTTGCGCGATCTCGTATGAGGGCTGAATTGATACGCCCATGCTTACCATCCTGTCCGAAAAACCTCCAAAGCGCCCTCACCCCGCCGCCAGCATGGCCTCGATCTCGGCGCGGGTCGGCATCGCTCTGGCGGTGCCTGCGCGCCCGACCTGCAGCGCCGCCGCAGCCGAGGCAAAGCGCATCGCCTGCTCTGGCGCGCTGCCTGTGTCCAGCGCCGCCGCCAGCGCGCCTGTGAAACAATCCCCCGCGCCGGTCGTGTCCACCACTGCAACAGGCAGCGCGGGCACGTGGATCGGCGCACGCCCGCGCGCATACCAGCTTGCGCCATCGCCCCCGCGCGTGACCACCAGTGTCTCGACCGGCAGCGCATCGGGGGGGCCAAGGCCCAGCGCCGCCTGCATCTGCTGCGCCTCGAGCGCGTTCATCACCAACATCTCGCAACACGGCAGCATGGCCTGCACCGCGTCCATCTCGAACGGCGCGGCGGAGTAGAGCACCTGCATTCCCTGCGCCTGCGCCGCGCGGGCTACCTGCGCCTGATGCGCGGTCTCGTTCTGCATAAGCAGCAGATCGCCCGGAGATGCCCCTGCAAGCGCGTCGAGCACCGGCGCAAGCGCCATCTCACGATTCGCCCCGGCATGGATGACGATGCTGTTCTCGCCCGCAAGGTCCACCATGATCACGGCATGGCCGGTCGCCCCTTCCAGCCGCTGCACGCCGCTGCAATCGACGCCGGCGGCCTCCAACTCGAACAGCACGGAAGCCCCATCCGCGCCAACGGCCCCCAGATGACGCACCTCTGCCCCGGCCCGCGCTGCCGCGACCGACTGGTTCGCCCCCTTGCCGCCCAGTTCCACCCGATAGCCGCGCGAGGCCAATGTCTCGCCGGGGGCGGGCAGATGATCCAGCGTGTGAAAATGATCGATATTGACCGAGCCGAAACACCAGACCGCCACGTCAGACGATCTCGCAGGCGGCCATGACGGCCATGTTGACAATGTCATTCGCCGTGGACCCGGTCGAGCAGATCTGGATCGGCTTGGGCACCCCGGCGAGAATCGGCCCGATCACGGTCGCCCCGGCCATTTCCTGCATCAGCTTGACCGAGATCGAAGCCGAATGCCGCGCCGGCACGACCAGCACATTCGCCGGCCCCGACAGGCGCGAGAACGGGTAATGCGCGGCCACATTCGGGTTCAGCGCCACATCCACGGTCATTTCGCCCTCATACTCGAAATCCGCGCCGCGCGCATCCAGTACAAGCGGGGCGAGGTGCATCTTCTCGGCCCGCTCGGAAACCGGATAGCCGAAGGTCGAGAAGCTGACAAAGGCCACGCGCGGCTCCAGCCCCAGATGGCGCGCGACCGAAGCGGCACGGGTCGCGATATCGGCCAGATCGGTCTCCAACGGCCATTCATGCACCAATGTATCGGCGATCAGCACGATCCGGCCTTTGTGCAAGAGCGCCGTCACGCCCACAGCGCCATCTTGTGCGCGGGCATCGAACACATGGTTGATCAGCCCCAGCACATGCGCCGATTTGCGTGTGGCACCCGTCACCAGCGCATCACCATGCCCATGCGCCAGCATCAGCGCGGCAAAGACATGGCGGTTGCGGGCGGCCAGCCGGTGCACATCCTTCTGGTCATGGCCCTTGCGCTGCAGTCGCGCATAGAGAAATTCCTTGTAGGTCGCCAGATGCCGTGTGTTCCCGGCATTCACCACAGTCAGTTCGCGTACCGCATCTCCCAGCCCGGCGGCCTCCAGCTTCGCGCGCACGTCATCCTCACGCCCGACCACGAGCGACTGCCCGTAGCCACCGCGCTGATAGCCCACTGCCGCGCGCAACACGCGCTCGTCATCACCCTCGGCAAAGATCATCTGCGACTGTTTCTGCCGCGCGCGGGCATGGATCGACTGCAGGATGCTCGCGGTCGGGTCCATGCGCGCCTTGAGCGATTGGACATAGCCGTCCATATCAACAATCGGACGGCGCGCGACGCCGGTCTCCATGCCTGCCTGCGCCACGGCGGGCGGAATCGTATGGATCAGGCGCGGATCAAAGGGCGTGGGGATGATGTAATCGCGCCCGAAACTCAGCTTGCGCCCATAGGCCATGGCGACCTCGTCGGGCACATCTTCGCGCGCAAGTTCCGCCAAGGCCCGCGCACAGGCGATCTTCATCTCGTCATTGATGGCGCGGGCGTTGATATCCAACGCACCACGAAACAAATAGGGAAATCCCAGCACATTGTTGACCTGGTTGGGATAATCACTGCGCCCGGTGGCGACGATCGCATCGGCGCGCACCGCCTGCGCTTCCTCGGGTGTGATCTCGGGGTCGGGATTGGCCATGGCGAAGATCACCGGATTATCGGCCATGCTCGCCACCATTTCAGGCGTCACCGCCCCCTTGGCCGACACCCCCAGGAACACATCCGCCCCGAGCATCGCCTCTTCAAGCGTCCGTGCCTCGGTCGGCACCGCATGGGCCGACTTCCACTGGTTCATCCCTTCGCTGCGGCCCTGCCAGATCACGCCCTTGGTGTCGCACATGATGCAATTCTCATGCCGCGCACCCATTGACTTGATCAGCTCCAGACAGGCGATCCCGGCAGCCCCGGCCCCGTTCAGGACAATCCGGCACTCCTCCAGCTTCTTGCCCGAAAGCTCCAGCGCATTGATCAGCCCCGCGGCGCAGATCACCGCCGTACCGTGCTGATCATCATGGAAGACGGGGATATCCATGATCTCTTTCAGACGGCTTTCGATGATGAAGCACTCAGGTGCCTTGATATCCTCGAGATTGACCCCGCCAAAGGTCGGCCCCATCAGCTTCACCGCCTGGATGATCTCGTCCGGGTCTTCGCTGTCGAGCAATATGTCGATGGCATTGACATCGGCAAAGCGCTTGAACAGCACCGCCTTGCCCTCCATCACCGGCTTGGAGGCCAGCGCGCCCAGATTCCCCATGCCGAGGATCGCGGTGCCGTTCGAGACCACGGCCACCATGTTACCCTTGGCCGTGTAGTCATAGGCCGCCTGCGGATCTTCCGCGATGGCCTGCACCGGCACGGCCACCCCGGGGCTGTAGGCCAGCGACAGATCCGACTGCGTCGCCATGGGTTTCGAGGCCACCACCTCGAATTTCCCCGGCTGGGGCAGATGGTGATAGGCCAACGCCTCTTCGGTGGTGAACTTGTTGCGTGACATGACCCGGGCCTCCCTCTGACTGCCGACCGTCATAGCCGCCCCATGCGCGCGCCACAACAAAGCCGATCCGGCCACAGCACTGTTACCGCAAACGCCCCTGCTGTCGCACACTTCAAAAAGTCATAGATAGAAAGACCGGCCCGCAAAGGGTCGGTTTAAGGAGGCAAATCCCCTTCTTGTTGTACTCGATCAGTATTTGGGACATTCTGGTAAGCTGAGAAGATTGTTGCTTTCCGTGTCGTCCGCTTCGGTCTTAAGATATTTGTTGCCGAAACGACTTTCCGCAACGATCACATCAACTTTGCGGCCACCCACCTCAACAAAGAAGCGCCATTCTTTGGTTTTGATGAATTGTATCGCCTCATGCTGTGTGATCTTCCACCGCGATCCCGAAACACCACCAACATGTGTGATCCGTTCCCAAGGATTGCTCCGGTCAGATTTGTTGATGCACATAATCTGAGCGTGTGAATCGGCATGCAAAAGTGACCCACTTGGGTGGGTTATGATCATCTAAAACTGACCCACCTGCATTGTTAACATCCGTGCGCTTTGGGCACGGAGGAAGAGCAGGTGTTACTGATG
>SKIF01000093.1 GCA_007116575.1 Paracoccaceae bacterium | reverse complement strand
GGCCCAATGCTGCGACTGCCGCGCAATCAGCCGCTCCGCACCATGCCAGAGCCCCAGCGCGCCACGAGCCTCTCGCCCAGCCGCCACAGCGCCAGCGCGCCCAGGACCAGCGCCAGTTGCAGACAGGCCCCGGCGGCGGCCTGAAAGCGCATCTGCAAATCGGGATGCGTCATCCACTCCAGGATCTGCACCGCAAGTGTCGGCGGGCGCGTGGGGCCAAGGATCAGCGCGACATCCACGACCGACATGGAATAGGCCAGCACCGCATAGACCGGCAGGCGGATCTGGGCATAGACGCGCGGGGCCACGGCCTTGAGCCAGCCAATTACTCGCCCGTAGCCCAGCCCGCGCGCGACCATCTGGCTGCGCAGGCTGTCGCTCTGGGGCAGCGCGGCCAGGGTCATCAGCATCAGGAACGGCACTTCCTTGAGCACCAGCCCCGCCACCAGCGCGAGCCCCCACGGGTCATTGAGGATCAGAAGGTCCGGCGGGCGCTCCCATCCGGTCAGCCCCGGCGACACCGCGCGTGCGATCCAGCCCGAGGGCGCGATCAGGAAGGCAAGGCCAAAGGCCGCTGCCGCATGGGGCAGCGCCAGCAGCGGCGCCAGCGCGCGTGTCACCCACAGAAAGCTGCGGGTGCCCTGCCATGCGGCGACGATCAGCAGCGTCAGCGCCAGCGAGATGCCTGTGGCCATGAGCCCCGTCACCAGCGACAAGCGCACGGCCCCCGCCAGCCCCGGCCAAGCCAGAAGTGCCTGCCAATGCGCCAGTGTCAGCGCCGCCCCGCCCAGCGCGGGCAGATAGCCGAAGGCCGGGCCGATCACCCCTGCTAGCCCCGCCATGACCGGCAGGGACAGCAGGATCAGTGCAGCCCAGAGCCCGGCCCGTGCCAAGCTACTGCCCGACCCCGTAGCGCATAGCCCAGTCCTCGGCGATGCGGGTCATCCAGGACGGGTGCGGTTCCAGCAGGCCAGAGCCCAACTCATCCGGCGCGAGTGTGGCGATGCCCAGTTCCAGCGCGTTGAAGCGCGCGCGGTCGCCCTCCTCCAGCAGATGCATCCCCAGCACGGTCTGGAAGCCCAGCACATCAGGGTCCTGCGCGCGCGCCTGAATTTCGGGGTCGAGGATCAGGTTCGCGAGCACCAGCGCGCCCGCCGTGTTGGCCGCATTATAGGGGATCGAGAGATAAGAGGAGTTGGCCAGCGTACCCTCGTCGAAGACGAGAGTGCGCACGCTGTCCTGCAATTCGCCATCGGCAATCGCCGCCGAGGCGCGGCCCGGGTTGAAAGCAAAGGCGATGTCGATCTCGCCATCGGCCAGAAGCTGGCCCAGCGCGGGCTCATTGGCCGGGTAAGCACGCCCTTGCCGCCAGAGTTTCGGCGTGATCTCATCGAGGAAGGCCCAGAGCGGGGCTGTCACGGCATCGTAATCCTCGCCCACTGGCTCGAGCAGCACGGACGGGTCGTCCAGCACCCCGTAAAGCGCCTGTTTCAGAAAGCTCGTGCCCAGAAAGTCGGGCGGCTGCGGATAGGTGAATCGACCCGGATTCTCGGCAATCCATGCGCGCAGCGCGTCGAGCGAGCGCGGCGGGTCGGCCAGCACGGCGCTGTCATACTCGAACACCATCTGGAACATGGCCCATGGGCTGCCGAAGCCTTCCACCGGCAAGGTGAAATCGATCAACACCGCCGGGTTGGCCTCGGTATCGACCAGCGGCCAGCTGGGCAGGCTCTCGGCGAAGGGGCCGAAGAGCAGGCCCTGCTCCTTCATCGAGGCGAAATTCGCGCCATTGATCCAGATCGCATCGACCGCGCCGCCGTGGTCGCGCCCGGCCTGCCGTTCAGAGATCACCCGCGTCACCGCATCCGCAGTATCGGCCAGGCGCACATGCTCGAGGCTTACACCATAGCGCGCCTGCAGATCGGCACCGACCGAGGCGATGAAGGCATTGATCCGCGGATCCCCGCCCCAGGCGTGCCAGAACACGGTCTGGCCGCGCGCCTCTTCCAGCACGCTGTCCCAGTCACTCGGGTCAGGCGTCTGGGCACTGGCCGCAAGACCATGAAAGGCAAGGCAGAACGCGAAGGGAAGATATCTCAGGCGCATGGGGAAATCCTTGTTAATCCATCAGTCCTCTTGATCTACGTAAAAGAGGCTCAAGAAGTTACACCAAGAGTATAGACCGCATCGCTCAAACTGCCACCCGCCGCAATCGCCGCAAGACCATGAGATTCGACGCCAGCAGCACCGCGATCACCACCCCGCCGCCGACCAGCGCCCAGATACCGGGGTCCTCGCCCACCACCGCCCAGACCAGAAGCGGCGCCAGCACGGTCTCGAGCAGGATCAAGAGCGACACTTCCGCCGATCCCAGATAGCGTGGGCCCAGCACCATCAGCCCCGAGGCGACGGCGATGAAGGCTCCATGCGCCAATAGCAGCGGCCAGAACGCCGCGAACGGGGCCATGACATCGACGAACAACGCGATCACCAGCGCCGTGCCTGCAAGCGCGATCGGCACGGCAGGCAGCATCGAGCGCGCACGCGCCGCGCGCACAGTTGTCAGCGCAGCGGCAAAGCAGGCCGAGACGCCCAGCGCGACCAGATCGCCAGCAAGGCTCGTGACCTCGTTATCCTTCGAGCCGAGGATCAGTATGGCCAACCCCCCGAAAACGCCCAGCATGGTCCAGACCATCCGCGCGGTGATCACCTCGCCCAGCGCGATACGGCTGAAGATTGCGGCAAAGACAGGCATCGAGGCGAGGATGAAGACCACATTCGCCACCGAGGTCAGCGAAATGGCCAGCACGAAACCGGGGGCGGAAATGCCGAAGAGCAGGATATAGGCATAGCTGTGCCACCCCCCGCGCAGCACCTCGCCAAAGGCACGGGGCCCCAGACGTGCGACCACGAACAGCGCGATCAGCAGTCCGGCCACCAACCCGCGCCAGAAGGCGATGGCGAGCGCCTCTGCCTCGATCAGCCGCACGAACAGGGAGTCGGGCACCAGACAGAGCACGCCCAGCGACGTGATGAGAAGCCCCTTGAGGTGATCCTGCATGACTCTTCCATGGGCCGCGCTCGGGCCCCTGTCAAGCCACGGCAGCGCAGGTCGCCCCCGTCACCCGCCAAGGGCATTCGTCTGACAGAGTCGCACGCCCTGCCTGTGCCGGGGGTTTCGCGGGCATCAGGCGGCGCGCAAAGCAATGCTGACCGGCCCACTGGCCCGATCGGCGCCGGGGCTGGTCCTGTATGCAGGTCGGTTCAGCGCAGATCGGGCGGTGTGGTCTCCGTGCGCAAGGCCTCCACCAGCGCGTCGAGCCCCTGCGTTTCGGTCCGGTTCTCGCCCAGACGCCGCACCGTGACCGTGCGCTCGGCCACTTCGCGCGCGCCGATGGCCAGGATCACCGGCACCTTGCCGACCGAATGCTCGCGCACCTTGTAGTTGATCTTTTCGTTGCGCAGGTCCAGCTCCGCCCGCAAGCCCGCCGCTTGCAGCGCCGCCACCACTTCGCGGCAATAATCATCCGCATCCGAGATGATCGAGGCCACCACCACCTGACGCGGGGCCAGCCATAGCGGCAACTTGCCCGCAAAATTCTCGATCAGAATCCCGATGAATCGCTCGAACGAGCCCAGCACCGCGCGGTGCAGCATGACGGGGCGGTGTTTCGCGCCATCGGCACCGATATAAGTGGCGTCCAGCCGCTCGGGCAGCACGAAATCCACCTGAAGCGTGCCGCATTGCCAATCACGCCCGATAGCATCGGTCAGAACGAATTCGAGCTTCGGGCCATAAAACGCGCCCTCGCCCGGGTTTTCCTCGAAGTCGTAACCGGCGGCGATGGTCGCCGCGCGCAGCGCGGTCTCGGATTTGTCCCAGACCTCATCAGCCCCGGCCCGCGTCTCGGGCCGGTCCGAGAACTTGACGCGGAACTGTGCAAAACCAAGGTCAGCGTAGATCCGCGACAGGAACTCGATGAAGCGCTTGGTCTCGGCCTCGATCTGGTCCTCGGTGCAGAAGATATGCGCGTCATCCTGCGTGAAGCCACGCACGCGCATGATCCCGTGCAGCGCACCCGAGGGTTCATAGCGGTTGCACGAGCCGAATTCAGCCATGCGCAGTGGCAGGTCGCGGTAGCTTTTCAGCCCGGAATTGTAGATCTGCACATGGCAGGGGCAGTTCATCGGCTTGAGCGCGTTCACGGCCTTTTCGCGCGCGTGTTCCTCGTCCACCTCGACGATGAACATATGCTCCTGATACTTCTCCCAGTGCCCGCTGGCTTCCCATAGCTTGCGGTCCACCACCTGGGGCGTGTTCACCTCGACATAGCCGCCGCGACGCTGTTGGCGGCGCATGTAATCCTGCAGCGTGGTATAAATCGACCAGCCATTGGGGTGCCAGAACACCTGCCCCGGCGCTTCCTCCTGCATGTGAAACAGGTCCATCTCGCGGCCCAGGCGGCGGTGGTCGCGCTTGGCGGCTTCCTCCAGCATGGTCAGATGCGCTTTCAGCGCCTTGCGGTCCTTGAAGGCCACGCCATAGATGCGCTGCAGCATGGGCCGGGTATTGTCGCCCAGCCAGTAGGCCCCGGCGATGGACATCAGCTTGAACGCGTCGGCAGGCACTTGCCCCGTATGTTGCAGATGCGGTCCACGGCACAGGTCCTGCCAATCCCCGTGCCAATACATGCGCAGGGGCTCGCCCTCTGGGATGCGGTCGATCAGTTCCAGTTTGAACGGCTCGCCCGCATCTTTGTAGTGCTGGATTGCGCGCGCGCGGTCCCAGACTTCGGTGCGCACAGCTTCGCGCGCATTGATGATGTCGCGCATCCGCGCCTCGATCAGGGCAAGGTCTTCGGGCACGAAGGGCTCTGCGCGGTCGAAGTCGTAGAACCACCCCTTGTCGCGCACCGGGCCGATGGTGACTTTCACATCGGGCCAGATCTCCTGCACGGCGCGGGCCATGATATGGGCAAGGTCATGGCGGATCAGTTCCAGCGCGGGTTCATCATCGGCCATGGTGTGAATGGCAATGGCGGCGTCCGCCTCGATGGGCCATTGCAGATCCCAATGCGCGCCGTTGACGCTGGCCGAGATCGCGCGTTTTGCCAGCGAGGGCGCGATGCTCGCGGCCACTTCGGCAGGCGTCACGCCCGCGTCATAGCTGCGCGAATTGCCGTCAGGGAATGTCAGGGAAATCTGGGCCATTGGCCGATCCTCGTCTGTTTGGCGCCCACGGAACGCCCGGTTGCGGGTTATGTCTGGCCGAGGCTTTCGCGGGTTGGGGCGCGAATGTCAAGCTGGCGGGGGCGGGTGGTGTGCTCTATCGTCCCGCTTGTGCAACACGAGGATACCATGCCCGAACCCCGCCGCGCAGTCACACTGGCCTATGAGGCGCTTGCCGCCGAGGATGCAGGCCGCATGTGCCGCGACATCCCCGAGAGCGCCTGCCACGCACAACCGCAGAATTTCATCCGCCATGCCACCGCGCTGGGGCTGAACAAGGCCGCTGACGGGCTGGCCGACCCCAAGCTGGTGCTGTCCTGGCTGATGACGCATCTGGGCGCGCCTTCGGCGATGATCGGGTTTCTGGTGCCGATCCGCGAGGCGGGCGCGCTCTTGCCGCAACTCTTCATCGCCGCGCGCATCCGTGCCATGGCGCGGCGAAAATGGGCCTGGGCGGGGGCGGCGCTCGGACAGGGCATCGGGGCGGCGATCATACTGGCGGCGGCGCTCATGCTCGGCGGGGCGGCTGCCGGAGCAGTGATCCTGCTGGGGCTGGCGGTGCTGGCGCTGTCACGCGCGGTGGCCTCGGTTGCCTATAAGGACGTTCTGGGCAAGACCGTGGACAAGGGCCAGCGCGGCACGGTGACAGGCGTTGCGGGCACCTGGTCGGCCATGCTGGTGATCGGCTTCGCGCTGACGCTGATCCTGTTTTCC
The DNA here is from genome assembly GCA_007116575.1 of Paracoccaceae bacterium. Classification (GTDB taxonomy): domain Bacteria; phylum Pseudomonadota; class Alphaproteobacteria; order Rhodobacterales; family Rhodobacteraceae; genus Roseinatronobacter. Next base: position 44,272 of record SKIF01000093.1, on the reverse strand, counting down.
GAGGCGCGCGCGGGGATCGTGCTGGGCGCGCTGGCGCTCGCGGCGCTGGCCTGGGTGCTGGCGGGGGTGGTCTTTGCCGGGCTGGCGGAAGAGCCCGGCGCGTCCGGGGGCGGCGCGAATGGCTGGCGGGCCGCCATCGCCAATCTGCATTATCTGCGCGAGGACCGCCAGCTTGCCCGCTTCATCCTCGCGCGCGGCTTGCTGACCTCGACCGCGCTGGCCCCGCCCTGGCTGGTGGTGCTGGCCGCAGGCGAGGGCGGCGCGGCGCTGGAGGGGCTGGGCGCGCTGGTGCTGGCCTCGAGCCTTGCGGCGCTGCTCTCCAGCTATATCTGGGGGCGGCTGGCGGACCGCTCGTCGCGCCGCGTGCTGATCTGGACCGGCATTGCCGGGGCGGCTTCGATGGTGGTGACGCTGGCCTTTGCTGGGCTGGGGCTGGCCGGGACGATCTGGGCCATGCCGCTGGCGCTCTTCGGGCTGATGGTGGCGCATCAGGGCGTGCGGCTGGGGCGGTCCACCTATCTGGTGGACATGGCCACGCAGGACCGGCGCGCTGTCTATACAGCGATTTCCAATACTGTTATCGGGGTGATCCTGCTGGCAAGCGGGCTGTTCGGGGCGCTGGCCTCGATGTTTGGCGCGGCAGTCACCCTGGCGGTCTTTGCCGTCATGGCGGCAGGCGGGGCCATCGTGGCGCATGGGTTGAAGGAGCTTGGACATGGCTGACTATCTCGAGACTGAACAGGGCCGCCGGATCGCCTATCACCGCACGCCGGGGCGCGGGCCGGGGGTGGTGTTCTGCGGCGGGTTCATGTCCGATATGACCGGCACCAAGGCGCTGCATCTGGAAGCGTGGGCGCGCGCCGAGGGCCGCGCCTTCCTGCGCTTCGACTATTCCGGCCATGGCGAAAGTTCGGGGCGCTTCGAGGAGGGTTGCATCGGCGACTGGGCTGAAGATGCGATGGCCGCGTTGACGGGCCTGACCGAGGGGCCGCAGGTGCTGGTCGGCTCGTCCATGGGCGGCTGGATCGCGCTTCTGCTGGCAAAACACGCGCCCGAGCGCGTGGCGGGGCTGGTCGGCATCGCGGCCGCGCCCGATTTCACCGAAGACAGCATGTGGCCGCAGCTGAATGAGGCGCAGCAGCGTGAGGTTATGTCACGCGGCCAGACCGAGATGGTCAACGCCTATGACGACCGCCCCTTCGTGCTGACCCGGCGGCTGTTCGAGGATGGCCGCGCGCAGCTTGTGCTGCGCGAGCCGCTGCCCCTGCCCTTTCCGGTGCGGCTGATGCAGGGCAGCGAGGATGAGGCCGTGGCCATGGACGTGCCGCTGCGCCTCATGGCCCATGCCGACAGCCCCGATCTGCGCCTGACGCTTGTGAAAGGGGCCGATCACCGGTTTTCCAGCCCCGAATGTCTGGACCTGGTCGTGCAGGCGATTGCCGAGGTCAGCGGCTGAGTTGCGATGCGCCTGACCGCGCCCCCGCAACGTGTCCGCGGAGCGTGCGGGTGGGTGGGTGGGGCACGGTCCGGGGGCGCGTTGCGGGGGCGCTTTCTGAGACCCGTTCGGCCAGCGATTCACGGGCAGCGGCCGGCCCGCTCAGGCAAACAACTCGTGGCACAGCTCCAGCCCGTCGACCAGCGCATCAACCTCGTCACGGGTGTTATACATCGCGAATGACGCGCGGCAGGTGGCCGAGAGACCCAGATGCGCCATCAGTGGACCGACGCAATGCTGGCCTGCGCGGACGGCAATGCCTTTCTTGTCGAGCACTGTCGAGACGTCATGCGCATGGGCCGCGCCTTCCAGTGTGAAACTGAAGATCGCACCTTTGCCGGGGGCATTGCCCTGTACATTCAGCCAGTTCAGCCCCGCCAGCCGCGCCTGCGCGTAATCGCGCAGATCGGCCTCATGCGCGGCGATGGCCTCCATACCCACACCCATCATGTAGTCGAGCGCCACACCCAGCCCGATCTGCTGCACGATACCGGGTGTTCCGGCCTCGAACTTGTGGGGCGGGTCGTTATAGATGACGCCCTCGCGCGTGACCTCGCGGATCATGTCGCCCCCGCCGAGGAAGGGGCGCATCTCGGCTTGCCGCGCGCGAGAGATCCAGATCGCGCCCGAGGCCGAGGGGCCATAGAGCTTGTGCCCCGTGACCGCGTAGAAATCGCAGCCGATGGCCTGCAGATCGACCGGCATATGCACCGCCGCCTGGCTGCCATCCACCAGCACCGGCACGCCCTTCTCGCGCGCGCCCGCGCAAATGGCGGTAACATCGACCACGGTGCCCAGCACATTCGACATATGCGTGACGGCCACGAGCTTGGTGCGCGGCCCGATGGCATCTATCATCGCCTGCGGGTCGAGGCTGCCATCGGCTTCGGGCTCGACCCAGCGCAGAACCACGCCCTGCCGCTCGCGCAGGAAATGCCAGGGCACGATATTGGCGTGATGCTCCATCACGCTGAGGACGATCTCATCGCCGGGGTCAAACCGCGGCATGGCCCAGCCATAGGCGACCAGATTGATCCCCATTGTGGTGCCGGTGGTGTAGATGATCTCGTCCTCATGCGGGGCGTTCAGAAACCGCCTGAGCGTGCCGCGAACGGCCTCATACTTGTCTGTCGCAAGGTTGGAAAGGAAGTGCAAGCCCCTGTGAACATTAGAGTATTCTTCGGCATAGGCACGCGTCACTGCGTCGATCACCACTTGCGGCTTCTGCGCCGAGGCCCCGTTGTCGAGATAGACCAGATTCTTGCCGTTCACCTGGCGCGACAGGATCGGGAAATCGGCGCGGATCGCTGCCACGTCCAGCATCTCAGACCCCTGCCCCCACGCCCAGAATGGCAAGCGCGATCGCCATCAGGAACGCAGCCCCGAAAAACGAGAAGATGATGCCGACAAACACCTTCATCGGCTGCGTGAACCCGTGCAGCGCCATGATGAACTGGGTCAGCATCCAGATGAAAACGACCAGCGCAACGACCGCGATCATGCCGAAAAGCGGCGGGATGATGACCAGCGCCACAAGTTGCGCGACCTGAAACACCAGCATCACGAATTGCAGCCACGCGATCAGCAGCAGCGTGTCGGGAAAGCTGCCGGTGCCGCCAAAGACGCGCCCGACGCCCTGCACCGCGACCACCATACCAAGCAGAATCATGGTCTGGAACATGGCCATGAACAGCATCCCGCCGGGAAAGCCCCCTTCGCCCATCAGCAGGACCGAAACCTGCCCCAGCAGGACCGACAGTACCACAACGATGACAAAGCCCAGCCAACGGGCATCATCGGGCACATTCATGGCCAGAAGCCGTTCTGCCGCCTCGCGCGGGCGCGTCAGTGTCTCGCGCACCATGGCGCTGAGTGTTGCAAGGTTCAGATCCATCCCGTGGCGCCTTTCTGCACGCGTCATTGCGCGGCCCCGTCGTCGCGTGTCAGACGCACGACGGTGCCAAGCCCTGCGCCCAGTATGTAGAGAAAACTCACAGCGACCACAAACCCGAACAAAGTCACGACCGGGTTGACACCAAGAAAGCCGCCGAGGCCCCCTTGCAGCAGCATCAGCGGGGTTACGCTCAACAGCGCCCAGAACAGCGCCAGCCGCACCCGCAGCCCTGCCACCGGCACCACGACCAGCCGCAGCACAAGCTGGATCAGCCCGGCCAGCGCATAGAGCAGCAGCGGCAGGATGAACATGACCGCAAACAATGCCCCACCCATGCGTTGCTCGAGCGTCACCGACGGGTCGAGCGCCGCGGCGCGCGACAGGCCCGGCCACTGTGCAACGAAGACCAGCCCGCAGGCCAGCAGCCCGAAAAACAGCACCTGCGGTTCGCGGATGCCCTGCCGGTCAAGATCGGCGATAACCGTGCCCGGCCCGCGATAGGTCCGCAAGAGATTGCTCACCAGCGACATGCGCCCCTGTCTCCGTGCTGTTCGGGCGGCCTAGACGCGCCGCTTGAGCCAGGATTCCATCCGCTCGCGCAGATCCTCGGCCAATGCGGGGTCGGCGATCTCTTCCAGCGCTTCGGCAAGAAAGGCCAGCACCAAGAGCAGTTTCGCCTGATCCTCGCGCAGCCCGCGCGCGCGCAGATAGAACAACTGGTTCGGGTCGATCTCGCCCGAGGTCGACCCGTGGCTGCACTTGACGTCATCGGCGTAGATTTCCAGCTCTGGCTTGGCCAGAAACTGTGCATCCTCATCCAGCAGCAGCGACTGGCTGATCTGGTAGCCATCGGTCAGTTGCGCGACCTGATCGACCAGAATCTTGCCCTGAAACACGCCCACTGCCCCGTGACGCAGCACCTTCTTGAACACCTGACGCGATTCGCATTGGGGGGCAGCGTGGTTGATGAAGACTGTGTCATCATGGTGAAACGCCCCGTCACCGACGGTCGCCCCGGCGATATGCGCCGAGCCGCGCGCACCATCGAGCCAGATCACCGCTTCGTTGCGGATCAGTGCGCCATTGGCCGTCAACGTGAAGGATTTGAGGTTTGCCCCCTCACCCAGTTGCGCAAACAGATGCGCGACACCGGCGCGCTCGTGGTCGCGGCCCTGCGCGCGGATGTGATGCAGCGTGCCGCCTTGCGCGACGTCCACTTCCATCACCTGATTGAAGCGCGCGGCCATCGGGCCATTTTCCAGCACCGTTGCCTCGGCGCCGGGTTCGACGCGGATGACGTGATGCACCATCGCCTCGCCTGCCTCACCCGAGCGGTGATAGATCAGCGACAGGGGCTTTGCGGGTCGGCCTGTGACGCGGATCAGCACCCCCTCGGTGGCATAGGCCGTGTTCAGGCTGGCAAGGCTGCGCTCGACCGGCTTTTGCCCCCGCGCCTCGAGCGTGCCATAGAGGTCGCGCGCCCAGTGCAGATCGGTTGCGGCGGCCTGCGCCAATGTGCAGATCTCGACGCCCTCCAGCGCCAGCGGGTCGGATTCGGCCTCGTTCAGCACGCCATCGACAAAGACAAGCTTCACCCGGTCGAAACCGTCAAATACGGGCGATTCGTCTTGCGGGTCGAGCAACGCCGCCCCTTGCGGCTCGGCATCGGTCAGGCGACGGGGGTCGGTGTAGCGCCAGTATTCATCGCGCTTGACGGGCAGGCCCATATCCATGACGCGGGCATGAGCGGCCTCGCGCGCGCGGGTGATCCACGCGCCACCTCCGGGCAGCGCGCGCGCAGCAAGCAACGCCTCGGCAGCCTCGAGCTTCTGGGATTTCAGTTTCGCACGCGGAATCATGCGTTTGCCTCCGCCAGCAAATCGCCATAGCCGTTTTCTTCGACCTCAAGCGCCAGTTCCGGGCCGCCGGATTTGATGATGCGGCCTTCGGACATGATATGCACGACATCGGGTTTGATGTGGTTCAGCAGGCGCTGGTAATGCGTGATGACCAGAAAGGCGCGGTCGGACGCGCGCAGCGCGTTCACCCCGTCGCTGACCAGTTTCATCGCATCGACATCAAGCCCCGAATCGGTCTCGTCGAGGATGCACATTTTCGGCTCCAGCATCGCCATTTGCAGGATCTCGTTGCGCTTCTTCTCGCCGCCCGAGAAACCGACATTCACCGGGCGCTTGAGCATTTCCGGCTCGATCTGAAGCTCCTTGGCCTTGGCGCGGATGATCTTGAGGAACTCGCCAGCAGAAAGCTCCTCTTCCCCGCGCGCCTTGCGCTGCGCGTTCACGGCGGTGCGCAGGAAGGTCATGTTGCCCACACCGGGGATCTCGACCGGGTATTGAAACGCCAGAAACAGCCCCGCCGCCGCGCGTTCCTCGGGTTCCATGTCCAGAAGGTCCTCGCCCTCCAGCGTGGCGCTGCCTTCGGTCACCTCATACCCGTCGCGGCCCGAGAGCACATAGGAAAGCGTCGATTTGCCCGACCCATTCGGCCCCATGATCGCATGGACCTCGCCGGGTTTGACCGTCAGCGACAGGCCCTTGAGGATCTTCACCTCGGTATCGTCTTCAAGTTCGCAGTGCAGGTTGTTGATTTCCAGCATTTTACGTCTTTCCTCTTGTATCTCCGCGCATGCCTCGACCGATGATCTCACCCTGACCACGGGTCTGTGTGCGTTGCGCCATTCCGTTCAGTTCGACAACAGTGTCATCAGCAATCAGAGTCCCGCCAATCATCCCATCGACGACAACGCGCTCACCCCCGCTGACATGCAAATCTCCGCCAATCATGGCCGTGCGAAGGATATGCGCGTCTCCAGTGATCCGCAGATCACCGGGGTGTATTCCGTCCACGCGCCTCAGCCGACCGACCCTTCCAGCGAAATCGCGACCAGGGCCTGCGCTTCCATCGCGAATTCCATCGGCAGTTCCTGCAGCACTTCCTTGCAGAACCCATTGACCACAAGGGCCACCGCCTCTTCCTCGTCCATGCCACGCTGGCGGCAGTAGAAAAGTTGATCGTCATCGACCTTGGAGGTCGTCGCCTCATGCTCCACGCGCGAGGACGCGTTGCGCACTTCGATATAAGGCACGGTATGCGCGCCGCACTGGTCGCCGATCAGAAGCGAGTCGCATTGCGTGTAATTGCGGCTGTCCTTTGCCTTGGGGTGCATCGAGACCAGTCCGCGATAAGTGTTTTGCGCGTGGCCTGCCGAGATGCCCTTGGAGACGATCCGCGAGCGGGTGTTGCGGCCCAGATGCACCATCTTGGTGCCGGTATCGGCTTGCTGCCAGTTATTGGCGATGGCGATGGAGTAGAACTCGCCCTGCGAGTCGTCCCCGCGCAGGATGCAGGACGGGTATTTCCAGGTGATGGCCGAGCCGGTCTCGACCTGCGTCCACATGCATTTCGCGCGGTCCTCGCGGCAATCGGCGCGTTTGGTGACGAAATTGTAAATCCCGCCCTTGCCGTTTTCATCGCCCGGAAACCAGTTCTGAACGGTCGAATATTTCACTTCCGCGTCTTCCAGCACGACAATTTCGACCACGGCCGCGTGCAACTGGTTCTCGTCACGCTTGGGCGCGGTGCAGCCTTCGAGATAGCTGACATAAGAGCCCTTCTCGGCCACGATCAGCGTGCGTTCGAACTGGCCGGTATTCTCGGCATTGATGCGGAAATAGGTCGAAAGCTCCATCGGGCAGCGCACGCCCTTGGGGATATAGACAAAAGACCCGTCCGAGAAGACCGCCGAATTCAGCGCGGCGAAGTAATTGTCATTCTGCGGCACGACCGTGCCCAGATACTTCTTCACCAGTTCCGGATGGTCCTGCACGGCTTCCGAGATCGAGCAGAAAATCACGCCGGCTGCCGCGAGTTCTTTCTTGAAGGTGGTGCCGACGCTGACCGAATCGAACACCGCATCCACGGCGACCTTGCGCTCTTCGCCCGCGCCCTCGACGCCCGCCAGAATCGCCTGCTCCTTCAGGGGGATGCCGAGTTTCGCATAGGTTTCCAGCAGCTTGGGGTCGACCTCATCAAGGCTCTTGGGCTTTTCCACCATCGACTTGGGCTTGGCGTAGTAATACTGCTCCTGATAATCGATCATCGGAATATCCAGCATCGCCCAGTCGGGGGATTCCATGGTCAGCCAGCGGCGATAGGCGGCCAGACGCCATTCGAGCAACCATTCTGGCTCGTTGTTCTTTTCCGAGATCAGGCGCACGATGTCCTCGTTCAGCCCTTTGGGCGCGAATTCCATCTCGATCTCGGTTTCCCAGCCATGCTTGTAGGTGCCGGCCATGGATTGCACGGTCTCGACCGTCTCGCGGTCCACGCCCTCGCGCAACTGGGTCTCGTCTAGTGCCGCCATGTCTTTCCCCTCTGTCATGCCGCCCGCGCCGCGAAACGGTGGTAAGCCTTGAGCCACGCTTCGGCAAAGCGCAGTACGTCATCCTGTGTTGTCTCCGGCCCCAGCGAGATGCGGATCGCACCCGCCGCTGTGGCCGCATCATGTCCCATCGCCGTCAGCACGGCCGAGGCGCGCAGCTTGCCCGAGGAACAGGCCGAACCCGCCGAAATGGCGAAGCCCGCAAGGTCCATCTGCATCACCTGCGTCTCGCCCTTCCAACCGGGCGTGGCAAGGCAAATCGTGTTGGGCAGACGCCGCGCGCCTTTTCCGACAAAAATAGTCTTGCTTGCTCCGGCGTCCAGTGCCTGTTCTAGAATATTTCTAATTTCAGTTACAGGTTTCCAATGGCCTGCGTCCAGATCACGGATCGCCGCCTCGGCTGCCGCGCCGAATCCGGCAATACCGATCAGGTTCTCGGTGCCCGCGCGCCGTCCCATTTCCTGCCCGCCGCCGCGGATTTGCGCGGCGAGGTCGGTGCCCTGGCGCAGCACCAGCGCGCCCACCCCTTTCGGCCCGCCCAGCTTATGCGCCGAGACAAAACCCATTTCGACCCCCAGCCAGTTGAAGGCGAAGGGGATCTTGCCGAAAGCCTGGGTCAGGTCGCTGACCGCCAGCCCCTCGGGCAGGTCCTGTATTATGCCGGTCTCGGAATTGGCGAGTTGCAGCGCGGCGCGGTCCGGTTCGGGCACCGTGACGCGACCATCGGCATCGACGGCAAGGCTGTCATCGCCCCAGGCGCGCACCGCGTCATGCTCGATCGGTGCACAGGCCAGCCCCCGCCCCGCCATGGCCAGCGCCGCCGCCTCGGTCGCGCCCGAAGTAAAGACGATCTCCGCCCCCTCGGCCCCCAGCGCGGCGGCCAGTTGCGCCCGCGCACGTTCGATCAGCGCGCGCGCTTGCCGCCCTTCGGCATGGACCGATGACGGGTTGCCGATCACATCGCAGGCCGCCGCCATCGCATCGCGCGCCTGCGCACGCAGCGGGGTGGTGGCATTGTGGTCGAGATAGACGCGAGTCATCTGGGCAGCGGTCCGGTTCGTTTCGGTGTGAAAGGATGTGGCAGGCCATTGCCATGGCCGTCAGTGCAAAGGCAATGGCGCTCAGGCGTGCTCATCGACGATCTGGAACAGGTTTGGCACTGCCGGACAGGGGGTCAGGCTGTTCTGTGCCACATCCGACAGCCGGGTCTGGTGCAGGAAGACATAGACATGCGCCGAGAGTCCCTCCCACAGCCGGTTGCTGAGCGATTGCGCCTTGGAGCCCGAAAGCGCCCCCGTGGCCCCCGCGCCCGAATGCATGGCGCTGACGGTTTCCTCGACCGCCTGCAGCACTTCCGAGACGCGGATCGCATCGGGGGCTCGTGCCAGCCGATAGCCCCCGCCAGGTCCACGCACCGACTCGACCAGCCCGGCCCGGCGCAGCTTGACGAATAACTGTTCGAGATAGGCCAGCGACACATCCTGTCGCGCCGCGATTTCGCTGAGCGAAACCAGCGCCCCGCGCTCGGCGAGCGCGAGGTCCACCAGCGCAATCATCGCGTAGCGGCCCTTGGTCGAGAGTTTCATCACGGCCCCCCGGCATTGGCGGCGGGCAAGCCACGCCCGACGACGTCTGGCAGCAAACCGGTTGACGCGCGCCCGTCGCGCGCCTACATCGGGCACGCTCGGGACAACAGCGTCCTTGGCAATCGCTGCCGGATCAACTGCAATTTAGAATCCTTCTAAAATGCCTGAACCAAAGAGTCAAGATTTCTGCACCCGTGCTGGTCAGGTGCTCCCCATTTGCTGCGCGGCGCAGCCTGACTGCCCTGCGACCCGAGGATAAGGCCCCTATGCCCGAAATCATCTTTCCCGGCCCCGAAGGCCGCCTAGAAGGCCGCTACCACCCGCAAGCCAAGCCCGACGCCCCCATCGCCATCGTGCTGCACCCGCATCCGCAATTCGGCGGCACAATGAACAACAAGGTCGTCTACAATCTGCATTACACCTTCCACAAGATCGGCTTTTCGGTGTTGCGGTTCAACTTTCGCGGCGTGGGGCGCAGCCAGGGCGAATATGATCAGGGCGTAGGCGAATTATCCGATGCCGCCGCAGCGCTCGACTATGTGCAGTCCATGTCGCAGAACGCGCGCCATTGCTGGGTGGCCGGGTTCAGCTTCGGGGCCTGGATCGGCATGCAACTGCTGATGCGCCGGCCCGATATCACTGGCTTTATCTCGGTTGCTCCACCGGCGAATCTCTATGATTTCAGCTTCCTTGCACCCTGTCCGGCCTCGGGGCTGATCATCAATGGCACCGCCGACCGGATCGCCCCCCCGCGCGACACGAAATCGCTGGTCGCCAAGCTGCAGGAACAGCGCGGCATCACCATCACCCACACCGAGGTCGAGGGGGCAGACCACTTCTTCAAGGATGACGAGCGCCATATGCAGCCCATGCTGGACAATGTGCGCGACTATGTCACCCGCCGCCTGACTGAAAGCACGCGCTAAGGCGCACCCGACACGGGCACAGGGCACGCAGGCGGGGCTTTCCTTCACCGGGCAGGCATGGCACGAAGAGCAGGATCTTCTGCAAAGGCCCTGCCACATGACCCCTGCCACGCCCCCCGCACCCTTTCCCGCCGCCCGCATGCGCCGCTTGCGCCGTACCCGTGCCCTGCGCGAGATGGTGCGCGAACACGGGCTTTCGGCGGGTGATCTGATCTGGCCGGTCTTCATCCGCGAGGGCGAAGGCGTGGAAGAGCCGATCCCTTCACTGCCCGGAGTGGCGCGGCTCTCGCTCGACCGGTTGATGGCCGCTGCTGAGAACGCGCTGGACCTGGGCATCCCCGCGATCTGCCTGTTTCCCTATACTGACCCGGACTTGCGCACCGAAAGTTGCGAAGAGGCGTGGAACCCCGAGAACCTGACCAACCGCGCGATCCGCATGTTGAAGGCACGCCTGCCCGAGTTGATGGTGATGACCGATATCGCGCTCGACCCCTATAACGCGAATGGCCATGACGGCTTCGTGGTGGATGGCGAGATCGTCAATGATGACACGGTGGCCGCACTGGTCAAGATGGGGCTCGCGCAGGCCGAGGCAGGGGCGGATATCCTAGGGCCGTCGGACATGATGGATGGCCGCATCGGCGCGCTGCGCATGGCGCTGGAAGCCGAGGGATACAGCGACGTGGCGATCCTGTCTTATGCCGCGAAATTTGCATCTGGCTTCTATGGCCCGTTCCGTGATGCGGTCGGGGCCTCGGGGCGGCTGGTGGGCGACAAGGCGACCTACCAGATCAACCCCGCCAACGCGGCCGAGGCGCTGGCCTGTGTCGCCCGCGATCTGGCCGAGGGCGCAGATATGGTCATGGTCAAGCCCGGCATGCCCTATCTGGATATCTGCCGCGCGGTAAAGGACCGCTTTCAGCGCCCGACTTTCGCCTATCAGGTCTCGGGCGAATATGCGATGCTGATGGCAGCGGCGCAGAATGGCTGGCTTGATAGCGAAAAGGTCATGTTCGAGAGTCTGCTGGCCTTCAGGCGGGCGGGGTGCGACGGGGTACTGAGCTATTTCGCCCCGCGCGTCGCCAAGGCCCTGCGCGGCTGATCGCAACATCTTGTGGCAAGCTGCCGCAGAATACCGCGATGGGTGGATGACAAGCTGTCGCTTTGATTGTAACGTGTGGCTCAAGGCGCGGTCAGAAGCGCCAGGTTTTACCAAGAGGCAGAGCATGACATATCTCAACAGGCGTGCATTCACGCTCAGCGGGCTGGCCGGGCTGTCGCTCGCGGCCTGCTCGAACCCTATCGGCGGCGAAGGCGCGGCGGCGCTCGACGCGCGTGTAGACGCCGCGCGCGACTACCTGCGCAACACTTATCCCTCACTGGAAGAGCTGTTCGAGAAATCGCGCGGGATCCTGTATATCCCGGTCGTGACCGAGGCCGGGCTGTTCGTCGGCGGCGCCTACGGGCGGGGCGCATTGCGGATCCAGGATGCGACGGTCGATTACTACTCGGCCACGCGGGCCAGTTTCGGTTTTCAGGCAGGCGCACAGCAATATGCCCACGCGCTGTTTTTCATGACCGAGCAGGCACTGTCGGATTTCCGCTACTCGCCCGGCTGGGCCGCAAGCGCCGATCTGCGCTATGCCGTACCGACACAGGGCGGCTCGATGGGGGCTGAGACCACGACGCAATTCGCCCCCGTGATCGCTGTGGTCTTCGGCCAGTCAGGCATTCTGGCGGGCGCTTCGCTGGCCGGGGTGAAATACACCCGCATCATTCCCTGAACGCGATCCCAGTGGCCCGGCCCTGCTGGCCGGGCACACCATCACAGGCCCTGCGGGCCGGGGGGCGGGCCGTCACCCGGCAAGCGCGGCCACATCCTCGGGCGTGCCGAAATTGCGCGTCTCGGCCTCTTTGACGATCCGCCGGATCATGCCCGAGAGCGCCTTGCCCGCACCAATTTCCCAGAAGGCGTTCACCCCCTGCCCTGCCATACACTGCACCGACTCGCGCCAGCGCACTGACCCGGTAACCTGTTCAACCAGCAGCGCACGGATCTCCTCAGGCTCATGCACCGCCTCGGCACGGACATTGGCGACCAGCGGCACCGCGGGCGCGCTGAGCGTCACGGTTTTCAGCGCCTCGGCCATGGCCTCGGCGGCGGGTTGCATCAGCGCGCAATGGAACGGGGCCGAAACCGGCAGCAGCATGGCGCGGCGCGCGCCACGCGCCTTGGCGATCTCGACCGCGCGCTCGACCGCCGCCTTGTGGCCCGACACCACCACCTGCGCGGGGTCGTTGTCATTTGCGGCCTGACAGACCTGCTCCGCTGCGGCCTCCTGCGCCACCTCTGCGGCAGTCTGGAAATCAAGCCCCAACAGCGCGGCCATCGCGCCCTCGCCCACTGGGACTGCGGCCTGCATCGCCTGCCCGCGCAGGCGCAAGAGCCGCGCAGTGTCAGCCAGGCTGAGGCTACCCGCCGCCGCCAGTGCAGAATACTCCCCTAGTGAATGCCCCGCCACAAAGGCCGCATCCGTCACCTGCACCCCCTCGGCCTCGAGCGCGCGCATCGCGGCCAGCGAGGTCGCCATCAGCGCCGGCTGGGCATTGGCGGTAAGCGTCAGCTCCGCGATTTCACCCTCCCAGATCAACCGCGAAAGCGCTGTGCCAAGCGCCTCGTCCACTTCCTCGAACACCGCCCGCGCGCCCGGATAGGTGTCTGCCAACGCGCGCCCCATACCGATGGTTTGCGCCCCCTGCCCCGGAAAAACGAATGCGCGGCTCATTGTCCTCTCCCTGTCGCTGCTGTCACGGTGACATGACCCAAACCGCGCGACCCTGCAAGCCATCCCGGTTTTATCTTGCCAAAAATTCTGATGACTCTGCCGCAGCAAAGCAAAGCGTCGGCGGGTCTGTGCTGCTCGCGCCGCTCAGGGCCGCGTCTCGGCCGCGACCGCCTGAATCCGCGCCACCATCGCGCGCAGCCCGTTGGAGCGTTGCGAGGACAGATGCTCGTCCAGCCCCAATCTGCGCAATTCGGCTTGAGCGTCGATATCGCCGAGCTCGCGCAGGCTCGCGCCCGCGTAGAGCGCGTGCAACACCGCGATCAGCCCGCGCACGATCATGGCGTCGCTATCGCCGGCAAAATCAAACTGCGCCGACTCGCCGCTGCCTTCGAGTCGTGGATGGATCCAAACCTGGCTTGCGCAGCCATCGACCTTGGTGGCCGGGGTCTTGAGCGCCTCCTCCATCGGCGGCATGGCCCGGCCAAGCTCGATGACATGGCGATAGCGGTCTTCCCAGTCGTCCAGAAACTCGAAGGTTTCGACAATCTCTTCAAAAGCGGCGTTGGCCATAGGTCTGCAATCCTTGTCACATCGCGCTACACCTAAGGTGCCTTGCGGGCCACGTCCAGCACCTGCGCAGGCGCAAGCGCGGCTCGGCACTTTTCAACGCCTCGATATTACGCTAACCCAAGACAAGCGTGGTCTGAACCGCGCCCCGGACGGTGATGGGAAAGGATCCTTCATGCACAAGCCGCTTCTCGCATCGCTCGCACTGGTGCTCGCGCTGGGGGCCTGCGGCTCTGCGCGTGACTCGCGCCTCAACCCGTTCAACTGGTTCAGCCGCGACAGCGCGGAAACCCTGGCTCCTTCAGGCGGGTGGGCGACCGAGATTGACCGGCGAGCCCTCGTTCCCCTTGTGACCGAGATGGAGCTGATCCGCACCACCGGCGGCGCGCTGCTGCGCGCCAGCGGCCAGACCGAGACTCAGGGCTGGTGGGATGTGGAGTTGCGCGAAACCAATCGCGGTCGCCCGGTCGATGGCGCGCTGATCTATGAATTCGTCGTCGCCCAGCCGCGCACGCCCATGCCGGTCTCGACCGAACAGTCGCGGACGGTCAGTGCGGCGGTCAAGATCCCGACCCCGCGGATTGACGGCGTGCGGCGGGTTGTGGTGCGCGGCGCTCAGAACGCACGCAGCGTCAATCGCTGAACTTCGGTCCCGGGCGGTGTCGCACCTCCCAGGCTGCGCCCGCAGCCCTGATCCTGCTCTCGCTCTCGTTCAGAGCGCGATCACTTTGACATAGTTGCCCTTCAGCGCAAGCCCCACCTCGCCCCGGCAAAGCCGCAGCGCATCCTGCCCGAAGACATCCGCCCGCCAGCCAGAAAGCGCGGGTACATCGCGCAGCCCTGCCGCCAGCGCATCCAGATCCGAGCTTGTTGCGATCAGCTTAGCCGCAACCCCGGTGCTGTCGGATTTGGCCTTGAGCAGCACGCGGAGCAGATCGGCCAGCGCCGGATTGACATTCATGTTCTCACGCGCGCGGGCAAGCTCCGGGAAATCCTCTGGCGGGCAGTCGAGACCGCGTTGCACGGCGTCGAGGATTCCCTGCGCGATCTCACCCTTGCGCGCCTCGCGTAGCAAAAGCCGCGTGCGCCCCAGATCCTCGATGCTGCGCGGCTTGACCGAGGCGAGTTCCAGCGCCGCGTCGTCCTTGAAGACACGCGCCCGCGGCACGTTGCGCGACTGGGCGTGGTTCTCGCGAAACGCCGCCAACTCGCGCAGGATGGCCAGAAAGCGACCCGAATCATTGCGCGTCTTGATCCGCTGCCAGGCGTCTTCGGGGTGGGTGACATAGGTTTCGGGGTCCGAGAGCACCGCCAGTTCCTCGGCTACCCAGCCCGCGCGCCCCGAGGCGTCGAGCTTGGCCGCGAGCTGCTCGTAGATCACCCGCAGATGGGTGACATCGGCCAGCGCGTAGCGCAACTGCGCCTCCGAGAGCGGGCGGCGTGACCAGTCGGTGAAGCGCGAGGACTTGTCGATACTGCCCTTGGCCAGTTTGCGCACCAGCGTCTCGTAACCGATCTGGTCGCCAAAGCCGCAGACCATGGCGGCGATCTGGGTGTCAAACAGGGGTACCGGCAGGGTCTGCCCGTCGAAATGAAAGATCTCCAGATCCTGCCGCGCGGCATGGAGCACCTTGACCGTGCTCTCATCGCGCAACAGCGCATAGAAGGGCGCGAGCGAGAGTCCCTCGGCCAGCGGATCTACCAGAACGGCCGGACCCGAGTCTGGGCCATCGGGGCCGGGCAAGGCCATCTGCAGCAGGCAAAGCTTCGAGTAATAGGTCCGCTCGCGCAGGAACTCGGTGTCGATGGTGACATAGGGGGCGTCATGAGCCTGCGCGCAAAAATCGCTCAGGGCTTCGGTCGTGGTGATCAATTCCATCGCGCGCGTCAGTCCTTTTCATACCGGGCCTCAATAGGCAAAACCGCCGGGCTTGGAAAGCCCGTGCGCGCGTCGCCGGGCCACTCTGCCCCTTGTCAACTCTGGCGCGCTCTTCTATACGCCGTCCCACGGTCGGAGTGTGGCGCAGCCTGGTAGCGCACCTGCTTCGGGAGCAGGGGGTCGGAGGTTCGAATCCTCTCACTCCGACCAGATCAGCGCTTGGCTCGACATCGCTGTTGCAGACAGTCCAGCGCGACCAGGTGCGTCTCTCGAACACAGCGTTCCCGGCCCGCGCCGCTTGGCAACCCCGTGCGCATGAAATGACACGGCCGGACGCGCGCCCCGGGCAATAGCCGCGGCCCGAGTGCACTTTTGCCAACACGGCGACACAACCAGGCCGATGTCGCATCAGACACGGCGGATCGTGTCACCGATCTCGACGCGCGGGGCCAGTTCGATCCGCTTGCCGCCGATGATGCCGTCATCGGAAATACCGATGACGATCTCGGCGGCCCTGACCCCGATCTCGCGGCGGCAAGCATCGGTCGTGGCCAGCCGCATCCGCAACCCGTCCAGCAATTCCAGCCCGTTGAAACCGGCCAGCCCGATCTTTCCGGGCACGTCCAGCCCCTGATCGAGACAGTAGAGCAACCCGCCCGCCCCGATCATGTCATTGGAGTAATACAGAAAATCCAGATCCGGCGCGCGGTTGAGAATGGCCT
Source organism: Paracoccaceae bacterium (assembly GCA_007116575.1). Lineage (GTDB taxonomy): Bacteria > Pseudomonadota > Alphaproteobacteria > Rhodobacterales > Rhodobacteraceae > Roseinatronobacter. The sequence continues at coordinate 28,015 of SKIF01000093.1, read as the reverse complement.
CGGTCATTTCACGCCCCTTGGCCAGCGACGAGCCGCCCGCGTAATGCTCGGTCGCGGCGAGTTCCAACCCGGCCTGCTGCAGCGCCTCGGAGAACCCTTCCATCCGTTTGCGCGCGCGGTGATCGTCGGGCATCTTGGAGCCCAGAAACCCGATCCGCCGGTAGCCCGCCGCCAGAATCGTCTCGGCCATCTCACGGCCTGCGCGCCGGTGCGAGATGCCGACCATGGAATCGATGGGCGTGCCATCGATATCCATGATCTCGACAATCGGGATGCCGGAATTGGCAAGCATGGCCCGCGCGGCCTCGGAATGTTCCAGCCCTGCCACGATCATCCCCGAGGGCCGCCAGGACAGCATCTCGTAGATGACATTCTCTTCGCGGTCCGCCTTGTATTCGGTCGCGCCGAAAACGGGCTGCAGGCCCGAATCCTCCAGCGCCTCGGAAATTCCGCGCAGCACTTCGGGGAAGACCATATTCGCAAGTGACGGGATCACCACACCGACCAGATTGACCCGCTGACTGGCCAGCGCCCCGGCAATCTTGTTGGGCACGTAGCCCAGCGTCTTGGCAGCGGCGAGCACCTTCTCGCGGGTGGCGGGCGAGACATCGGCGCGATTGCGCAAAACACGGCTGACGGTCATCTCACTCACGCCACTGGCCTCGGACACATCGCGTAGTGTCAGCGGGCGGTGCGCGTCGGGGGGAAGATAGGGGGGCAAGGCTCTGGCTTCCTGTAAGGCAGTGGTGAGCGGCATGTTAGCGCCACATTTCCTCGGTTCCAAGTGCCTAAAACCAGCGTCTGCAGGTGGTGACAGGAGGGGCAAAAGCATGTATGCGCTTCGCCTGTGGCCCCGTGGCTCAACTGGATAGAGCAGCCCCCTCCTAAGGGGCAGGTTGCAGGTTCGAATCCTGCCGGGGTCGCCATAGCGCGTCTGTGCAGTTCTGGGCGGGCCTGCCGGATGCCGGGCGCTCCGCCGTCAACCGGCGCGAACGCATCGCCGCCTCAATGGCACGCATGACCACAGGCAAAGAACGGCGACTCTTCCGAACCGCGTCAGCCCCCTGCGGCGCGTTCAGCCGCTGTCGCGTCGGATTGGGGAAAGGCCGGAGCATCCTCGGCGTCAAACAGCGACCCCAGGCGCTGGGTCACGCTGAGCAGCAGTGTCTGTTCCCAGGGTTCGAGCCCTGCAAAACGCTTGGTGAAGCGCTGGTGCAGCGGGTCGGGGATCGCATCGATCAGCGCGCGCCCCTCGTCGGTCAGGATCACCCAGACTGCGCGCCGGTCCTGCTGACGACGCTCGCGCCGGACAAACCCGCGCGCTTCCAGTTTGTCGATCTGCAGCGTGACCGTGGCCTGCCCGACACCGAGCGCACGCGCGATGTCGCGCGGCATCTCGCGCCCATGATGGGCCACCTCCAACAACACCAGAAGCTGCGCCTGCGTCAAGTTCGACGCCCGCGCCATTGCGCGTGCATTCGTTTCCAGCGCATGAACGATGCGCCGCAGCGCGATTAGGGTTTCGGAAGATCGGTCAATCACGGCCCGCTGCCTATTTCCAGATGCGCCGGGAACATTGCCCGTTTGCGTTCCCATGTGCAAGATCGAAGCGGATGGCTGCGGGCGGTCCTCGGAGGTATTTTGCATGTTTAATAATTTGGTATACAAAACATTTTTTTCAACCCCCGACTGTCTTCGGCCCTGCTGTTCTGATTAACTCCTGAATTGATAATGATTTTCTGTCAAGTCGCGCCCGCAAGCCTTATCGGTTGAATCATGGTTTTACTTCGCTATATAAAAGGTTCGACAAATGAAACAGCAGAAACAGGCCCATGACGTATCATTTTCCGAAACCTCAGCAGCGCGCTGCTGCACAGGTCACATTCCGCCAACCCGTCAAGGAAGACGGGTCAGAGGTCTGGAAGCTGGTGGCCGCCTGCCCGCCGCTGGACCAGAACTCGATGTATATGAATGTCGTGCAATGCGACCATTTCGCCGAGACCTGCATCATCGCCGAGCGTGACGGGCAGATGCTGGGCTGGATTTCGGGTCACATCCCGCCCGAGAGCCCGCAAACGCTGTTTGTGTGGCAAGTTGCCGTGCACGCGGATGCTCGGGGGCTGGGTCTGGGCAAGCAAATGCTGCGCGAGCTGCTGACCCGCGACACCTGCGGCAATGTGCGGCAGATGGAAACGACGATCACGCGCTCCAACGCAGCGTCCTGGGGGCTGTTTCGCAGTTTCGCGCGCGATCTGGGCGGCGAATTGACCGACGCACCCCACTATGAACGCGAGGCGCATCTGGACGGACAACACGCGACCGAACATCTGGTCACGATCAGCCTGCCGCGCAAGGCGCTGCGGATGGTCGCCTGAGCCCCACGCGCGCCACAACTCATTCCAAACGAAAGGCTTCATGCCATGACCGACCGTAACCTTACGGATATCTACGAACGCCGTGAATCCGAGGCGCGCAGCTACTGCCGCGCCTTCCCTGTCAGCTTCACCAAGGCCCAGAACGCGACCCTGACCGATGACGACGGGCGCTCGTATATCGACTTTCTTGCGGGCTGTTCCTCGCTGAATTATGGCCATAATGACCCCGACATGAAATCCGCGCTGATCGAGCATATCAGCGCCGATGGCGTGACCCATGGCCTCGACATGCACACCGATGCCAAGGCCGCGTTTCTGGACACGTTCGAACGCGTGATCCTTCAGCCGCGCGGGATGGCACACAAGGTGATGTTCACAGGCCCCACCGGCACCAATGCGGTCGAGGCCGCGATGAAACTCGCGCGCAAGACGACCGGGCGCGACACGATCATCGCCTTCACCAATGGCTTTCACGGCATGACCATGGGCGCGCTGGCCGCGACCGGGAATGCCGGCAAACGCGCGGGCGCCGGCACGACGCTGTCGGGCGTGGTGCGGATGCCCTATGAGGGCGCAATGGAGGGTGTGGACAGCCTCGCCATGATCCGCGCCATGCTGGAGAACCCCTCCAGCGGGATCGACGCGCCTGCGGCCTTCCTGATCGAGCCGGTGCAGGGCGAAGGCGGGCTCAACGCGGCCTCCAAGGCGTTCCTGCAAGGCATTCAGGCTCTGGCGAAAGAGCATGGCGCGCTGGTCATCATGGATGACATTCAGGCCGGGATCGGGCGCACCGGTCCGTTCTTCAGCTTCGAGGAGATGGGCGTCACCCCCGACCTCATTCCGCTGGCCAAATCGCTTTCGGGCATGGGCCTGCCCATGGCCGCGCTGCTGATCCGCCCCGACCTTGATATCTGGAAGCCAGCCGAGCACAACGGCACCTTCCGGGGTAACAACCACGCCTTCGTCACGGCCCGCGTCGCACTCGAGAAATTCTGGTCCGATGACCGGTTTCAGCGCATGATCGAGGAAAAGGCAAAACGCCTCACTGACCGCCTGCGCGCCATCGCCGCACATGTGCCGGGCGCAAGCCTCAAGGGGCGCGGCATGATGCAGGGCATTGACGTCGGCTCGGGCGAAATGGCCGCCGCAATCTGCGCCACCTGTTTCGAGCATGGTCTGATCATCGAGACCTCTGGCGCGCATGATGAAGTGGTCAAGGTGCTGGCCCCGCTGACGATTCCGCAAGAGCAGCTCAACACCGGGCTTGATATTCTGGAGCGTGCGGTCAAGATCCATGCCACCCCCAAAGCCATTGCAGCGGAGTAACGCAATGATTATTCGCGACTTTCACAAAGCCAAGACCACCGAGCGCCGCGTCGCCGACCAGGAGTGGGAATCCGTTCGGATGCTGCTGGCCGATGACGGGATGGGGTTTTCCTTCCACATCACCACCATCGCCGCCGGGTCCGAGCACACTTTCCACTACAAGAACCACTTCGAGAGCGTCTATTGCGTCTCGGGCGAGGGTTCGATCGAGGATCTGGCCACTGGCGAGGTGCATGAGATCCGTCCCGGCGTGATGTACGCGCTCGACCAGCATGACAAGCACACACTGCGCTGCAAGACCGAATGCGTCTTCGCCTGCTGCTTCAACCCGCCCGTGACGGGCCGCGAGGTGCATCAGGCCGACGGGTCCTACGCGCTGGAAACTTCCTGAAAAGAGACGGCAGGGGTGAAAAGCCTCCTGCCGCAAACATCATGACCCATACAGTCGAGAAAATCGGCGGCACCTGCATGAGCCGCGCGTCCGAACTTGTCGAGACGCTCTATGTTGGCAAGCGCAAGCCTAAGGAGATCTATAACCGCATTTTCGTGGTCTCGGCCTTTGGTGGCATCACCAATATGCTGCTGGAACACAAGAAAACCGGCTCGCCCGGGGTCTATGCCCGTTTCGCCTCGGATGACCGGGGCGCGGGCTGGCAGGACAGCCTGCACGAGACCGCCGAAAAGATGTGCGCGATCCATGGGGACATCCTGACGCATTCTGCCGACCGCGAACGCGCCGATGCCTTCGTGCGCGACCGTCTGGAAGGCGCGCGCGCCTGCCTGATGGATCTGCAGCGGTTGGGCTCTTACGGGCATTTCCGGATCGCGCAGCAGATGCAGACCGTGCGCGAAATGCTCTCGGGGCTGGGCGAGGCGCATTCTGCCTTTGTCACCGCGCTGATGCTGCAACGGCTCAACGTCAACGCGCGCTTTGTCGATCTGTCGGGCTGGCGCGATGACACCAACCCCTCGCTGACCGAGCGGCTGGAAGCCGCGATGGCGGACATTGATCTGGACAGCGAATTGCCGATCGTGACCGGCTATGCGCAATGCTCAGAAGGGCTGATGCGCGAGTATGACCGGGGCTATTCCGAGGTTGTCTTCGCCCATCTCGCAGCCCTGACAGGCGCGCGCGAGGCTCTTATTCACAAGGAATTCCACCTGTCCTCGGCGGACCCGAAGATTGTGGGCTTGGAAAACACGGTCAAGATCGGGCGCACCAGCTACGACGTGGCCGACCAGCTCTCCAATCTGGGCATGGAGGCGATCCACCCCAATGCCGCGCGCATTCTGCGCCATGCCGATGTGCCGCTGCGCGTCGCTCATGCATTCGAGCCCGAAGACCCCGGCACGCTGATCGGCCCCGTGGGTGGCGAGGCGGGCCGCGTTGAGATGGTGACAGGGCTGGAGGTCCATGCGTTCGAGCTGCACGAGCCCGACATGGTTGGCATGAAAGGCTATGACGCCTGTGCGCTGGCCGCGCTCACACGTCACAAGCTCTGGATCGTGTCGAAGCACTCGAACGCCAACACGATCACGCATTACCTGACCGGCTCACTCAAGGCGATCAAACGCGTCGAAGCCGAGGTGCTCTCCACCTATCCCGACGCCTCGGTCAGCGCGCGGTCGCTGGCGCTGGTTTCGGTGATCGGTTCGGACCTGGCCGAGATGTCGGTGCTGCGGCGCGGTATCGAGGCGCTGGAAGAGGCCGGAATCACGGTGGAGGCCGCACAACAGGGATTGCGTCGGGTCGAGGTACAGTTTCTGGTGCCGCGCGACGCGCTCGCAGCGAGCATCAAGGCGCTGCATGGCTGTTTCGTGGCAGCCCCGGTGAAGACGAAACTCGCGGCCTGAAATAGTGTGACTGCCATGAGAAGGCCGGGCTGTCCGTTGGACAGACCGGCCTTGCCTGTTCTGGCGACAGCGCTCACCGTCATAGAGCCCGGACACTGGAACAGACCCACCTCGCGAAAAATACCCGTAAACCTGTATCCTGCGCGACGGGCCATGGTCTTTGCGCGACCGGCAGGCTAAATCTTGCGCAAACACTGTCCCGGAGGCCACATGTCGCTGCACACCACTCCCGAATGTCTGCCCTTTGATCTCGATACCATCGCTCAGAGCGAGGGCAGCATCGTCGTTTTCGCTGATCCCGGCACCCCGCTGCCCCCGGCCACGAAACGCGCCGACAAGTTGACACGCGGGGCCGTGGCGCGCGCCGTGGCAAGCCCCGGTTTCGACAAGCTCAAACCCGGTGAGGGCCTGACCCTTGCATGGCCCGCCGGGATGCAGGCCGAGGCGCTGCAGATCATCCGCCTGCCCCGCAAGCCCGATGCTCAAAGCCTGCGCAAGGCAGGGATCAGCATCGGGCGCAGGTTGAACGGATCGCCCTGTCTGATCTGCCTTGACCGCGTGCCAATGGCCCCTGTCCTGCAGGGCGCGCTGCTGCGCGCCTACCAGTACGAGGCGCAGAAATCCGAACCCAAACCCGGCTTCGGCCCGGTTCGCCTCTTGCTGCGCGACAACGAGGCCGCACAAGACGCCCTCAACGAGGTCATGGCCCGTGTCGACTCTGTCCATCTGACCCGCGACCTGGTCAATGCGCCTGCCAATTGGCTGACCACCGAGACATTCGCCGCGCAGATTGCCGAGATGGCAGATCTCGGTCTTGAAATCGAGATCCTCGACGAGGCCGCGCTGGCAAAGGCGGGCCTGCGCGCGCTGCTCGCAGTCGGGCAAGGCTCTGAAAGCCCATCGAAACTCGCGATCCTGCGCTGGCAGGGGGCCGAAGGCGCGCCGCTCGCGGTGGTTGGCAAGGGGGTGATGTTCGACACGGGCGGCGTGTCGCTCAAACCCGGTGCGGGCATGGAAGAGATGACCATGGATATGGGCGGGGCGGCGGTGACGGTCGGTCTGATGCAGCTTCTCGCACGTCGCAAGGCGCGCGCCAATGTCGTTGGCCTTGTCGGGCTGGTCGAAAACATGCCCGACGGGCGTGCACAGCGGCCCGGCGATGTGATCCGTTCGATGAAGGGCGAGACCATCGAGGTCATCAACACCGATGCCGAGGGCCGACTCGTTCTGGCCGATGCGCTTTGGTACGCGCAGGAGCGATTCAATCCCTCTGCCGTCATCGATCTGGCCACACTTACCGGCGCGATCATCGTCGCTCTGGGGCACGAGAAGGCCGGTGTCTTCGCCAATGATGATGCACTGGCGGGCGATTTCCTCAAGGCCGCTGCAGCTGTTGGCGAAGGGGCCTGGCGGATGCCGCTGGACCCGGCTTATGACACGCTGATCAAATCGCGCATCGCCGATATCAAGAACAGCGCAGGCCGCCCGGCGGGCTCGATCACGGCAGCGCAATTCCTGCAGCATTTCGTCCGTGACGGCACGCCCTGGATGCATCTTGACATCGCCGGGGTAGCGCTGACCAAGACCGAGAGTGCACATGCGCCGAAAGGGGCGTCAGGCTGGGGTGTGCTGGCGCTCGATGCGCTGGTCGCCACGAAATTTGAGGAGAGCTGAGGCAAGGGACAATGGGCAAGGCGCTCTTCTACCACCTGACCCGCAACCCGCTCGAGGTCACCGCGCGCAGCCTCATCGCACGCGCGTTGACGCAAGAGATGCGCGTGCTGGTGCGGGGGCGCGACAGGGCGCGGCTGGAGGCTCTGGACGCCGCGCTCTGGCAGGGTGACAAGGCCCATTTCCTGCCCCATGGTCTTGTCGGCGGGCCGCATGATTCCGATCAGCCAGTGCTGCTGTCCACTGGACAGGATGCGCCCAATCGCGCCCGCATCGTCATGGCCATCGACCGCGCAGAGGTTGCGCCCGAGGAGGTGGCAGGGCTGGAACGGCTCTGGGTGATGTTCAATGGCCATGACCCCGACGAACTCGCCCATGCGCGCGCGCAGTGGAAAGCCATGGTCGCAGCGGGCGTTGCCGCTGAGTACTGGTCCGAGGAAAGCGGGCGCTGGGACTGCAAGGCGCGCAGCGGTGGCGGCGCTTGATCACGCGCGCACAGGCAGTGTGAGGGGTTGCGGAATGGACCGAGGCGCGATGCAGGCGCTATCTCCGGTCCATAACGCAACCTACGGAGACGCACCATGCAACACGCAGCCCCCCTCCTTATTGCCCGCATCCTGCTGGGCCTTCTGTTCGTCGTCGCGGGCATCGGCAAGCTTGGCGACGTCGCGGGCTTTGGCGCCTATATGGCGACCGGCGGCATTCCGGCCGCTCTGGCTTGGCCGGTCATCCTGTTCGAGATCGGCGCAGGTCTGGCGCTGATCATCGGCTTTCAGACCCGGATCATCTCACTGGCACTGGCGGCCTTCTGTGTCGCCTCCGGCCTGCTCTACCATTTCGACCCCGCAGATCAGATGCAGATGACGCAGCTTCTGAAAAACCTCGGCCTTGCAGGGGGGTACATCGCGCTCTTCATCTCGGGTGCGGGCGGCTGGTCGGTGGATGCCGCACGGGGCCGCGCCAATCCCGTCACAGTCTGACCTGACAGCCGGGCAGGCACAGCCTGCCCGGCCCCCGAAACAATCCCGGCCCGAACAAGTCCCGCCCGCCCCGCGCGGCCTGTTCCGCCGCTTTCAGCCCCGTGCCTCGCGGACCAGATCGAGGATCTTCTTGGCCGCCTCGGGGATATTCGTACCTGGCCCGAAGATCGCCTTGACCCCGGCATTGTACAGAAACTCGTAATCCTGTTGCGGGATCACGCCCCCGCAGATCACCAGAATATCCCCTGCCCCCGCCGCCTGAAGTTCCTTCACCAATTCGGGCGCAAGCGTCTTGTGCCCGGCGGCCTGGCTCGAGATGCCGATGATATGCACATCATTGTCGATGGCATCCTGCGCTGCCTCGGCGGGGGTCTGGAACAGGGGGCCGACATCCACGTCAAACCCGATATCGGCAAAGGCGGTGGCGATCACCTTCGCCCCACGGTCATGCCCGTCCTGCCCCATCTTGACCACCAGCATCCGCGGGCGGCGGCCCTCTGCCTCGGCAAATGCCTCGACATCGGCCTGAATGGCAGCGAACCCGTCATCGCCCTCATAGGCGGCCCCATAGACCCCGGCGAGGGTTTTCACTTCCGCCCGGTGGCGACCGAAGATCTTTTCCATGGCCATGCTGATCTCTCCGACTGAGGCCCGTGCGCGGGCCGCTTCTACTGCAGCTTCCAGCAGATTGCCCCCCTCCGACGCGCGGCGCGTCACTTCCGCAAGGGCCGCTTCGCAGGCGGCCTCGTCGCGGCTGGCGCGGATGCGCTCCAGCCGCGCGATCTGGCTGTCGCGCACTTTCACGTTGTCGATATCGAGGATGTCGATCGGGTCCTCTTTTTCCTTGCGATACTTGTTGACCCCGACGATCACCTCGTCACCCCGGTCGATCATCGCCTGACGCTTTGCCGCCGTCTCCTCGATGCGCAGTTTGGGCATACCACTGGCCACGGCCTTGGTCATGCCGCCCATTTCCTCGACCTCTTCCATCAGCGCCCAGGCGGCTTCGGCCAGATCATGGGTCAGCTTCTCGACATAGTAGCTGCCCGCCAATGGGTCGACGACCTTGGTGACGCCGGTTTCCTCCTGCAGCACAAGCTGGGTGTTTCGTGCGATGCGGGCGGAGAACTCGGTGGGCAGCGCGATGGCCTCGTCAAGCGCATTGGTGTGCAGCGATTGCGTGCCGCCCAGAGCCGCGCTCATTGCCTCATAAGCCGTGCGGATCACATTGTTATAGGGGTCCTGTTCCTGCAGCGAGACGCCGGATGTCTGGCAATGGGTGCGCAGCATCGAGGATTTCGGGTCCTTGGGCTCAAATTCCTCCATCACCCGCGCCCACAAGAGGCGCGCGGCGCGCAGTTTGGCGATCTCCATGAAGAAATTCATGCCAATGGCGAAGAAGAAACTCAGCCGCCCGGCGAAACGATCCACATCCATGCCGCGATGGATCGCCGCGCGGACATATTCGCGACCGTCGGCCAGCGTGAAGCCCAGTTCCTGCACGAGATTCGCGCCCGCTTCCTGCATGTGATAGCCGGAAATCGAAATCGAGTTGAATTTCGGCATCTCGGCGGACGTGTATTCGATGATATCCGCAATGATCCGCATCGACGGTTCGGGCGGGTAGACATAGGTGTTGCGGACCATGAATTCCTTGAGGATATCGTTCTGGATCGTGCCCGAGAGCTTGGCCCGGTCCACCCCCTGTTCCTCGCCGGTGACGATGAAATTTGCCAGAATCGGAATCACTGCGCCATTCATGGTCATCGAGACCGAGACCTTTTCCAGCGGAATACCGTCGAAGAGGATCTTCATGTCCTCGACCGAGTCGATGGCCACACCCGCCTTGCCGACATCGCCCGTCACGCGCGGATGATCGCTGTCATAGCCCCTGTGTGTGGCCAGATCAAAGGCGACCGAGACCCCCTGCTGCCCCGCCGCCAGCGCCTTGCGATAGAAGGCGTTGCTTTCCTCGGCGGTGGAAAAGCCCGCATATTGCCGGATCGTCCAGGGGCGCCCGGTATACATCGTGGCGCGCACCCCGCGCGTGAAGGGGGCCTCGCCGGGGATGGTGCCCAGATGCGGCAGATCGGCGATATCCTCGTCGGTATAAAGCGGCTGGACCGCGATCCCCTCGAGCGTGTCCCAGGTCAGACTGTCGAGAGGACGCGACTTCATCTCGCGCGCGGCAATCTCTGACCAGCGGCGTTTGGCGTCGCTCATGGCAGGTCCTTTCTGTGATACGGAGAAGAAATTCTGGAGGGCGCATGACGCAGTATGAATTTTGCGCAAGCACTGGTGTTTTCGGCGCATTTGCGCCTATATCCAGCATATGCAGGAGGCGTCATGAGACAGATATTCGCGTTGGTCTTGGCTTTGGGATTTCCGCTGGGAAGCGGGGCAACCGAGGTAGTCGAACCGGCAGAGGTCGATGCGGTGCTTGAGGCCACGCCCGATGTGGTCATGGAGGAGGACCCGGTCGAGGCCGGGCCTGAAGAATTGTTGTTCATGGATGCGCGCGAAGTCGATGTGCGCGACTTCATCTGGGCGCAGAGAATCATCGTGGTGATGGCCGACACCCCCGACGACCCGCAATTCACCCGCCAGCTTGACGCGCTGCGCGACCGTGGAGATGAATTTGTCGCGCGTGATGCGATAGTGATCTTTGATGCCCATCCTGACGATGCCAGCCCCCTGCGCCAGGTCATGCGCCCGCGCGGATTCATGACCGCGATCATCGACAAGGATGGCGAAGTCAAGGCACGGCGTCCGGCAGTGCGCACCGGGCGTGAGTTGATGGCGGTGATCGACCGCTTTCCCTCACGGCGGCAGGAAGTGCTAGAGCGTCTGCCCTCGGGGCGCTGACGGCTTTTCATAAGGTGGCTTGCGCCAAGACCTTCCTTGAGGGGGCTGCCGCCCCCCTGCGCCCTTGGCGCAGTCCCCCGCGAGTATTTTCGGCAAGAAAACAGAGTCATTGGAAATAGCCCTGTTTCTCGGCCCATTGTGACATCAGCCACCAGCCCGGCCCGAATGTGCCGATCAGCCAGAACACGACCGCTGTCCCGGGATCAAGGAAACCGGCATAAACGGCAACCGCCATCACCGCGCCCAGCCCATAGACCAGCCCGCCCCCTACGGCCACGAATTCGAGCCCAAGGCGCAGCTTGCTGAGGATCGGGAACAGCCCGTGAAACAGCGCCATCCCGGCCAGTGGGGGCACCAGCAGCAGAACGACATGGCCCTCGCGCACCCCCTCGGCGATCTGGGTCAGCACCAGCACCGCCAGCGCCAGCCCCGCCATGAAGCTGATCAGGTAGACAATGAACAGGCGCATGGGGGTACGTTTCACGATTCGAACTCCATGATCACGTCATCAACCGCGAGCGAGGCACCGGGCTGGGCATTGATTTTCGCCACGCGCCCTTTGCGCTCGGCGCGCAGGATGTTTTCCATTTTCATCGCCTCGATCGTGGCCAACGCCTGGCCCTCGAACACCTCGTCGCCCTCGGCCACGGCAATCGAAACCACCATGCCCGGCATCGGGCAGAGCAGCAGTTTCGAGGTATCGGGCGGCAGTTTCTCAGGCATGAGCCGGGCCAGCTCGGCCTGGCGCGGGGCAAACACATGGGTTTTCAGATCGGCCCCGCGCAGGCGCAGCCGGTAGCCGCCGGGGATCTTGCCGACCTTCATCACCAGTGCCGTGCCATTGACCATGAGCCGCGCCAGCGGCTGGCCGGGCAGCCAGTCCGAGGTGATGCGGAAATCCTGGCCTTCCAGCGTCACCGTCGCGCCCTCGCGGTCGGCGGCGATGCTGGCGGGCAGGCTGAGGCCATCGAGATTGACCACCCAGTCAGTGCCCACGACGCGCTCGTGATTGTCCATCCGCCCCGAAACACGCGCGCGCCGGATCTCGGCCACGCGGTGCATCGCGCAGGCGCAGGCGGCGACCCGGTGCAGCAGGTCCTGCGGCAGGCTCGCGCCCTGAAACCCGTCGGGGTATTCCTCGGCGATGAAGGCCGTGGTGATCTCGCCCGAGACAAAGCGCGGGTGGTCCATCACCGCCGAGAGGAAGGGCAGGTTATGGCCGATCCCCTCCAACTCGAATTCATCAAGGGCAAGGCGCATTTCCTCAATGGCCTGCGCACGTGTGGGCGCCCAGGTGCAGAGCTTGGCGATCATCGGGTCGTAATACATGCTGATCTCGCCGCCCTCATAGACACCAGTATCATTGCGCACCGCGCGCGCGGCCTCGGCCACTTCCGCAGGCGGGCGGTAACGGGTCAGCCGCCCGATGGAGGGCAGGAAGTTGCGATACGGGTCCTCGGCATAGAGGCGGCTTTCCATCGCCCAGCCGTTGATCTTGAGGTCAGACTGCGCGAAAGGCAGCTTCTCGCCTGCCGCGACGCGGATCATCTGCTCGACCAGATCGACACCGGTGATCAGCTCGGTGACGGGGTGTTCGACCTGAAGGCGCGTATTCATTTCCAGAAAGTAGAAATTGCGCGCGCCATCGACGATGAATTCGACTGTGCCTGCGCTCGTGTAGCCCACCGCCTGCGCCAGCGCACAGGCCTGCTCACCCATGGCCTTGCGGGTGGCCTCGTCCAGAAATGGCGAGGGGGCCTCCTCGATGACCTTCTGGTTGCGGCGCTGGATCGAGCATTCGCGCTCATGCAGATAGACGCAGTTGCCGTGGCTGTCGGCGAGCACCTGAATCTCGATATGGCGGGGTTGGGTGACGAATTTCTCGATGAAGATGCGGTCATCTCCGAAACTCGACGCCGCCTCGTTCTTGGAGGACTGGAACCCCTCGCGCGCTTCCTCGTCATTCCAGGCGATCCGCATCCCCTTGCCGCCGCCCCCGGCGCTGGCCTTGATCATCACCGGATATCCGATCTCGGTGCTGATCTTCACCGCCTCATCCGCATCGGCGATCAGCCCCATATAGCCCGGCACAGTGCTGACCCCGGCCTCGGCCGCGAGTTTCTTCGAGGTGATCTTGTCGCCCATCGCCTCGATGGCCGGAGCCGGCGGGCCGATGAAGGCCACGCCCTCGGCGGCAAGTGCCTCGGCGAATTTCATGTTCTCGGACAGGAACCCGTAGCCCGGATGGACGGCCTCGGCCCCGGTCTGGCGGATGGCGTCCATGATCTTGTCGATGACGATATAGGACTGGTTCGCAGGCGCCGGGCCGATATGGACCGCCTCATCGGCCATCTGCACATGCAGCGCGTTGCGGTCGGCGTCGGAATAGACGGCGACTGTCGCGATCCCCATCTTGCGGGCGGTCTTGATGACGCGGCAGGCGATTTCACCGCGATTGGCGATCAGGATCTTCGAGAACATGCGGACTCCTTGCAGGGCTGGGGAAGGCGGGCTCACTCTTCCCATGTGTCAAAGGCGAATTCGGACGAACCGTCGAAAAGCTGTGGGAAATTGGCCTCGGCGACCCGCATGTCCACGCGCAGCAACGCATCATAACTGGCGGGGTCAAAGGGTTCGCTGGCGGGCACGACCTCGCGCCCCAAGAGCCAGGACAGACGCCCGGCATCAAGATTGCCACGCTCAAAGGGCGCATCGCCGAAATGGGCGATCAGCGCGCCCAGAAATGCCTCGTCCGCGCGCCGGTCGGTCAGGCGGCGGTCGGCAAAGCGTTTGCGCGCAACCAAGGGCGTGACGCCCTTGGGATTGGCACGGCGTATGGTGAACTGGAAATCGGTGCTGGGCAGGCGCCCGGGGAAGCCGCGATGTTTCAGCATGGCCAGCCCCCCGCTGACCATCTGTTCGCGACGGCCGGGTCAGGCCGTGACGCCTGACCCGGCGTCAGGCAATCAGTATTTGCCCTTGGAGGCCACGGGCTCGACCACGACGGGCTGGGCTTCCACGGCGGGGGGCGGCGGTGCCGGACGCGAACATGCAGCGACAACGAGCGTTGCACCGACGATCGCGAAAACGGTAAATTTCGACATGAACTTCTCCTGTAGCAGCTATGTGCCGGGCGCGTCCTTGCAGCATCCTGACCCGGCACGAATATCGCGAGGACAATCCCTGCGCGATGACTCGGTACCGTATCGAAAACTACATGACTTGGCCACAGAAGATTGCGCCAACACCAAAAGTGTGGCGCGCGGCAAAGCGAAATGCTGCCTTGTCCGACTGCCGGGGCAGGAGCTGTGCCCTGCCCCGTGCAAAAATCAGTGGTGTCCGCCTTTGGTTGCCATCGGCTCGACATAGACCGGGGCTGCGACCGGCTCGAAATGCTCGACCGGCTCGGGGGATTTCTTGGGGAGGCAGAACGCCGGTAGGAAAGACACCAGGAATGCTGCGACCAGAGCGAGTTTCGCCATTGTATTCTCCTGCTCGTATTGCCGGGGCACGGATTGAATACGGCCCGCGCCCATTGGTTATGAACTGCATGGGCCAGAATTGACGCATACGGGGCGAGCATATCGCGTTTGCAGAATCCTGACCACGAAAATCTCTGCGCAGCAGGGCGTTGTGGCGAAGTTGCATCATATGCAGGCGAAGGGGTCGGGTCAGTCATGGTAATCATCCAGATCAATCTCGCAGCCATCCATGGTGAAACTGAACCACTCGAACAGTTGCAGAGCGGCGCTGTCCATCACACCGAATTCCACTTCGCGGTCCATCAGTGTGATCACGGCCCCATCCCAGCCCTGGTCCTGCGGTTCACCTTCCGTGCCGAAAAGCGTCCGAAGCTGGGTCTCGCACAACCAGAGCATGTCTTCGAAGACCATGTCGGCATTGCCGGCATAGAGGCTTGCAGGTTCGCGCAGGCGCTCGACGATGTAGCGCAGCCGGATGACCGAGAGATCCTCGTCCCAGACCGGCTCAAGGGCAAGAGCACTGGCCCCCGAGGGCAGAACGAGTTGCCCGGCCGATGACGGCCCGGCCATGGCAAGACCTGTGCAGCCAACCAGTCCCGCGAGCAAGGCCAGGCGCATCCGACATCCCTCACAGCGGAATATTGTCGTGTTTCTTCCACGGGTTGCTCAACTGCTTGTTGCGCAGCGAGGCAAAGGCGCGCGCCACGCGCTTGCGCGTCGACTGGGGCATGATCACCTCGTCGATGAAGCCCTTTTCGGCAGCCACGAAGGGGTTGGCGAAACGGTCCTCGTAATCACGGGTGCGCGCGGCGATCTTGTCAGGCTCGCCCAGTTCCGAGCGGTAGAGGATCTCGACCGCGCCCTTGGCCCCCATCACGGCGATCTCGGCCGTGGGCCAGGCATAGTTGAAATCCCCGCGCAAGTGCTTCGACGACATCACGTCATAAGCCCCGCCATAGGCCTTGCGGGTGATGACGGTCACTTTCGGCACGGTCGCCTCACCATAGGCGAACAAGAGTTTCGCACCATGTTTGATGACGCCGCCATATTCCTGCCCGGTACCGGGCAGGAAGCCGGGCACATCAACCAGAGTCAGGATCGGGATCTCGAAGGCATCGCAGAAGCGCACGAAACGCGCGGCCTTGCGGCTGGAATCGATATCCAGACAGCCTGCCAGAACCATCGGCTGATTGGCCACCACGCCCACCGACCGCCCTTCCAACCGGATGAAGCCGGTCATGATATTCTTCGCGAATTCGGCCTGAATCTCGTAAAAATCGCCCTCATCCGCGAGCTTCAGGATCAACTCCTTCATGTCATAGGGCGTATTCGGATTGTCGGGGACCAGTGTATCAAGGCTGGGCTCGATGCGGGCCGGGTCGTCGAAGAATGGCCTTACCGGCGGCTTCTCGCGATTGTTGAGCGGCAGGAAATCCACCAGACGGCGCACTTCGATCAGTGCCTCGACATCATTCTCGAAAGCGGCATCCGCGACCGAGGATTTACGCGTATGCGTCACCGCACCACCAAGTTCCTCGGCGGTTACGACCTCGTTGGTCACGGTCTTGACCACATCGGGGCCGGTGACGAACATGTAACTGCTGTCCTTCACCATGAAGATGAAATCGGTCATCGCAGGCGAATAGACCGCGCCGCCCGCACAGGGCCCCATGATGACCGAGATCTGCGGCACCACACCCGAGGCCATGATATTGCGCTGGAACACATCGGCATAGCCCGCGAGCGAGGCCACGCCTTCCTGAATCCGCGCCCCGCCCGAATCGTTCAGCCCGATGACAGGCGCCCCGTTCTGCAAGGCCATATCCATGATTTTACAGATTTTTTCGGCATGAGTCTCGGAGAGCGAACCACCGAAGACCGTGAAATCCTGACTGAAGACATAGACCTGACGACCATTGATTGTGCCCCAGCCCGTCACCACTCCATCGCCATGAGGGCGGTCCTCCTGCATCCCGAAATCGGTGCAGCGATGCGCCTTGAACATGTCGAATTCCTCGAAACTGCCCTCATCGAGCAAGAGTTCGATCCGTTCGCGCGCGGTCAGCTTGCCCTTGGCGTGCTGCGCGTCGATCCGGCGCTGCCCGCCGCCCAGGCGCGCGGTCTGGCGCCGACCCTCGAGTTGTTGCAGGATATCCTTCATGCGCCCTCCCCAGACAGTGCCGCTGATTTGGGCGCGACCTTACTGCCAAGACCCGATGCACGAAAGAGAAAACCAGAAAATTTGCAAATGCAATGCGCATCATTGCCGCTAATATGCAAATCCATCTGAGGGCTTGAGTTCCGGCGCGAAAGGCTATCTTGTGCACATGTTCAGCATCACTCCCAGTGAGTCGCCCATGCCTGCCCTGCCCTGCGCCCCGGCGCATCCCGCCACACACCTCCGAAAGCCCGGGCTGCAGAATGGTGCAGCCTTGCGGTCCGGGCCGGGACTCACGGCATGACACAACTCGCCCCTCCGACCCCGCCCGCCGCACGCTTTCTCGATCCGGCCACGCCACCGCATGTGGCCACGCTGGTCGCGCTCTCGTCGATCGCGGCGCTGGCGATGAATGTCTTTCTGCCTTCGCTCCCCTCGATGACGGCCTATTTCGGGACCGATTACGCTGTGATGCAGCTTTCAGTTTCGCTCTATCTGGCCGTAAACGCGGTGCTGCAGCTATTCGTCGGGGCCATTTCGGACCGGTTCGGGCGCAGGCCGGTGATGCTTGCATCGCTGGGTATCTTCATCCTCGCGACGCTTGGCACGTTGCTGGCGACGACGGCCGCGGTGTTCCTGTTCTTCCGGATGCTGCAGGCCAGTGTTGTCGCGGGCATCGTGCTGTCGCGCGCCTCGATCCGCGATTTGATGGGCGAGGCCGAGGCCGCCTCGCGGATCGGTTATGTCACCATGGGCATGGCGCTGGTGCCGATGGTGGCACCTGCCATTGGCGGGCTGCTGGACGAGGTCTTCGGCTGGCGCGGCGCATTCGGGCTGATGTTGCTGGCCGGGATCGCCGTTCTGGTGCTGAGCTGGCGAGATATGGGCGAGACCAAGCTGGATCGTGGCGGATCGATGCGCGCAGTTTTCGCCGAGGTGCCCGAACTGATGCGCGCGCGGCGGTTCTGGGGCTATTGCATCACGGCGATGCTCGCCTCGGGGGCGTTCTTTGCCTATCTGGGCGGCGCGCCCTTCGTGGGCTCCGAGGTGCTCGGGCTGTCACCCTCGACGCTGGGCTTGTTCTTCGGCGCACCCGCCATCGGCTATGCGGCGGGCAATTTCCTGTCGGGGCGCTATGCGGCGCGGGTGGGCATCAACCGGATGATCCTGCTGGGTTGCATTGTCGGTTTCGGCGGCATGGCGCTGCTGCTCGGGCTGTCCCTCATCTTCCGCCTGAGCGCGGTGATGTTCTTCGGCTGTTTTGTCTTTACCGGGCTGGGCAACGGGATGCTGCTGCCCTCGGCCACCTCGGGGATGATGTCGGTGCGCCCGCATCTGGCCGGAACCGCCAGCGGCATCGGTGGTGCCATCCTTATCGGCGGCGGTGCGGCGCTCTCGGCCCTGGCCGGGGCCATGCTGACACCCGAAAGCGGGGCCATGCCGCTGATCTGGATCCTGTTCACGACAACGGCGCTGGCGATCCTGCCGCTGCTCTATGTGATCCGGCGCGAGCGGCAGATTTCGGCTTGACGCGCGCGCGAAGCTTTGCAAACTCGGTCCATGGTTTAGCAAATTTACCGGAGCCACCATGCCGCCGCAGAAACTCTATGCCGGGGCGAAACTGCGCGAGACACGCAACCAGTTGGGGCTGACGCAAAAGGATTTCGCCGCGCGGCTGGGCGTGTCGCTGCCCTATCTCAACCAGATGGAGAACAACAACCGCCCGCTCTCGACAACGGTCGTGCTGGCACTGGCACGCGAATTCGGCATGGATGTGACCGAGCTGTCCGCCGGCGACAGCGAGCGGCTGGTCTCGGATCTGCGCGAAGCTTTTGCCGACCCGCTTTTCGGCAAGGCAGCCCCTGCCCTGCCTGATCTGCGACTGGTGGGCGCGAATGCCCCCGGCTTCGCCCGCGCCTTTCTGGAGCTGCACCGCGCCTATCGGCAGGCGCAGGAACAGCTTGCCTCGCTCGACGAGGCGCTGGGGCGCGAGGATACGACGCTGCGGCTTTCGCCCTGGGAAGAGGTGCGCGATTTCTTTCATTACTGCAACAATTATATCGACGCCGTGGACCGCGCCGCAGAACGCTTCGCCAGTCCCGAGCGCGACCCGTTCACGCTGGCCAGCGAGGCGCTGGCGCGCTGCAAGGTCAGCCTGCGCATCGGCACCGGCGCGCTGCGCAGCCTTGATCGCGACAACCGCATCCTCGAGATTTCGGGCAAGGCTGCGCGTTCGACACAGGTGTTCCAGTTGCTGCATCAGGTCGCGCTGCTGACACAGAACGAGCTGCTGGAGGCGACACTGGACCTCGCGCGCTTCCAATCCGAGGAATCGCGCGCCATCGCCAAGATCGGGTTGGCCAACTATTTCGCCGGGGCCGCGCTGATGCCTTACCGCCGGTTTCTGGAGGCCGCCGAGGCCACGCGGCACGATCTCGAGGCGCTCGCCGATCAGTTCGGGGCCTCGATCGAGCAGGTCGCCCACCGGCTCTCGACGTTGCAGCGCCCCGGCGCCAAGGGCGTGCCGTTCTTTTTCGTGCGGGTCGATCAGGCGGGCACGATCACAAAGCGCCATTCCGCCACGCGACTGCAATTCGCGCGGTTCGGGGGGGCCTGTCCGCTATGGAACGTGCATCGCGCCTTCGAGACGCCGGGCCGCTTTTTGCGACAACTGGCCGAGACCCCCGACGGGATGCGATATTTCTGCCTTGCGCTGGCCGTAACCAAAGCCGGTGGCGCGTTTCACGCGCCGGTGCGCCGCTATGCCATCGGCCTGGGCTGCGAGATCGACCACGCAAGCGCATTGGTCTATGCCGATGGCATGGATCTCGGGCGCGAGGCGGGGTTTGACCCGATCGGCATTTCCTGCCGCATCTGCGAGCGCGACGATTGCCATCAGCGCGCCGTGCCGCCGCTGGAGCGGCGGTTGCAGATCGACCATGATCGCCGCGCGCTGCTGCCCTACCGGATCGAGTAAGCCCGCCTGCGTCCGCCCCCCTCTGTCAGATGGAGGGCTTTACCGCCGCGCGCGGGCAAAGCGCCCTCGGGCCGTGAGGGTGGGTAGATGGGTGGGCACGGCCCGTGGGCGCTTTGCCCAACACGAAATTTACAGACGGATGGTGGGTTTCAGTCGAACACATCCTCGGGGTCCACCCCCCAGAGGTGGCGTTTTTCGGCCCAGCCGCGCGCGCCATCCATTTCCAGACGGCACCATTCGGCCTCGCACTGTCGCAACCGCGCGATCACGCCGCGTTCCAGCAAGGCCACGGCCGGGCTCGCGCTGTCGGGTCGCTGGTGCAGCTGGACCATGTCGGTCTGCACAAGCGCCGTGCGGATGCCCGACAGAAGCGCGTAATGCATCCAGCCGCCCTGGCCGTCATTATCTTCGACCCGGCGCCAATGCTCGAACTCGGCCACCACGCGCAGCGGCAAGTCGCGCCGAGTATAGACCCAGTCGATGCGGTGCGACTGGTCCGGCCCCCGACGCGCATTGCCTTCATTGGCCTTGAGCGAGACGAAACGCGGCATCGGAAGATTGGTGACGGGGCCGCGATCAGCCACTTGCGCCACACCGGGCCCGCAAGCAAGCAGTGCGGCCAGCAGCGCCCCCAGAAAGCGTGTCGATGTCATGTCCTGTCCTTGTCCCGGTTCGCTCCGGGATCCCTGACTGCTCTGATATGCCTGTCTCGGCCATGCATACCACAAGACAGCTTGTAGATCATGCCGAGTGCTGGCAGTTTGCCTCAAACACAATGCCTAGCCAAGAGGTGAGACGCGCCCATGCCAAATCCCCGTCTGAGTGTTGTCGTCACGCGACGCTTGCCCGAAGTGGTCGAGACCCGGCTGACCGAACTCTTCGATGTCACCCTGCGCGACGAAGACACACCGCTGTCGCGCGACGATATCGCCGAGGCGATGCGCCGTGCCGATGTGCTGGTGCCCACGATCACCGATGAGATCGACGCCAGCATGATGGCGCAGGCCGGGTCGCGGCTGAAGCTGATCGCCAATTACGGTGCGGGTGTAGACCATATCGACGTGCAATCGGCCCGCCAGCGCGGGATTCTGGTCTCAAACACGCCCGGCGTTGTGACCGAAGATACGGCCGATATGGTCATGGCGCTGATGCTGGCCGTCACGCGCCAGATCGCGCAGGGCCTGGCGGAAATGCAGGCCGATGCCTGGCGTGGCTGGTCGCCGATGTCGCATCTCGGCACGCGCATCGGGGGCAAGCGGCTGGGGATTCTGGGCATGGGCCGGATCGGTCAGGCCGTGGCGCGCCGCGCGGCGGCCTTCGGGATGCAGGTGCATTACCACAATCGCCGCCGCTTGCGCCCGGAGGTCGAGGACGCGCTGGAGGCCACGTATTGGGAGAGCCTCGACCAGATGGTGGCGCGCATGGATGTGATCTCGGTCAACTGCCCGCACACGCCCTCGACTTTCCATCTGATGAATGCGCGTCGGCTGAAGCTGATGAAGCCCAGCGCCGTCATCATCAATACCTCGCGCGGCGAGGTGATCGACGAGAACGCGCTGACGCGGGGGCTGCGCGCGGGCGAGATCGCGGGCGCCGGGCTCGATGTGTTCGAGCATGGCCATCAGATCAATCCGCGCCTGCGCGACCTGCCCAATGTGGTGCTCTTGCCGCATATGGGTTCGGCCACGCTGGAAGGCCGGATCGAGATGGGCGAGAAAGTGATCCTGAACATCAAGACCTTCGCCGATGGGCACCGCCCGCCCGATCAGGTTCTGCCCGGGATGCTGTAAGGCCGCAGGTTCTGAGCGCCTTGTGCGCCGAAAGCTGATCGCGCTTGCGTGACACAACCCGTGCCGCTTTGCCCTTGACCTTGCAGGCCGATCCGATGAGGTTGCCTGCGACGTCTCAGCAGGATCCGTGCATGACTGGCCACACGCCCCCTTTCGCTGCGTTCGAATGGATGATCGCCTGGCGCTATCTGCGGGCACGGCGCGCGGACGGCGGCGTCAGCGTGATGACCGTGATCTCCTTTCTGGGCATCATGCTGGCCGTCTTTGCACTGATCGCCACCCTGTCGGTACGTTCGGGCTTTCGGGCGGAGTTTGTTGATACGATCCTCGGTGCCAATGCGCATGTGACTGTCTTTTCCTCGGTCCATGTCGACGAGGCCGGGCGCACCAGCCGCGTGATCGAGGATTACGAGGACATGGCCGAACGGCTGGCTGCCGTGCGCGGCGTGACGCGGGTCGCACCGCTGATCCGGGGTCAGGTCATGGCCTCGGCGCAGGGGCGCAATTCGGGGGTTGAGGTCTTTGGTATCAGCCATGAGAACTTGCGGACCATCCCCCGCGTGGCTGATCCGGAAAGCAGTATTGGCGACATCAACCGCTTTACCGAAGGCATTGCCCTCGGGTCGGGCGTGGCCCGCGAACTCAATGTCACACTCGGCGACTCGGTGCGCGTGATCTCGCCCGACGGGGCACGCACGGCGTTCGGCACCTCCCCGCGCATCTCGGCCTATGAGGTGGTCTATATCTTCACGGCGGGGCGCTATGATATCGACCGGACACGGATCTACATGCCCTTTGACGAGGCGCAGATCTATTTCAACCGCGACGGGGTGGCCGACGAGATGGAGGTCATGGTCGCCAATCCCGACCAGATTGACGCGATGCGAACCGAGCTTCTGCGCGCGGGCGGCGAACGCGCGATGCTCTGGACATGGCGCGACAGCGCGGGCAGCTTTCTGCGTGCGCTCGATGTCGAGGATAACGTGATGTTCGTGATCCTCTCCATCCTGGTGCTGATTGCAGCGATGAACATCATTTCGGGGCTGATCATGCTGGTCAAGAACAAGGGCCGCGATATCGGCATCCTGCGCACGATGGGCCTGTCAGAGGGCTCGGTGTTGCGGGTGTTCTTCATCTGCGGGGCAAGCGTTGGCGTGCTGGGCACGATTGCAGGCGTGGTTCTGGGGTGCCTGTTTGCCATCTATATCGACCCGATCTTCAGCTTCGTGAATTATATGGCGGGCGGTGGCGTCTGGGATCCGTCGATCCGCGGGATATACGCGCTTCCGGCAGAATTGCGGTTTGAAGATGTCCTCAAGGCAGTGGCCCTTTCACTCACGCTGTCATTCGTCGTGACAATCTTTCCGGCGCGGCGGGCGGCGCGGATGAACCCGGTCGAGGCGTTGCGCTATGAATGATCAGGCTCTCGCCGTTGATAGTATCACCAAGACCTACAACAAGGGGCGCCCCAATGCCGTGCAGGTGCTGCAGGGGGCCTCGCTCACGCTCGACCGGGGCGAGGTCGTGGCGCTTGTCGCACCGTCGGGCGCGGGAAAATCGACACTGCTGCATATTGCGGGGCTGCTCGACACGCCCGATTCCGGCTCGATTGCGATCAACGGGGTCGAAATGACCCGGATGGGGGACCGAGCGCGCACGGCAACACGGCGCGGACAGGTGGGCTTCATCTATCAGTTCCACCACCTGCTGCCTGAATTCTCGGCGCTGGAGAATGTCGTGCTGCCGCAGCTTGCCAATGCCGTGCCCCGGCGCCATGCCGAAACGCGCGCGCACGAGTTGCTGGAACGTGTCGGTGTGGGCGCGCGTGGGGCACACCGCCCTGCGGCGCTGTCGGGCGGCGAGCAGCAGCGGGTCGCCTTCTGCCGCGCACTGGCGAATGCGCCCAGCCTGCTTCTCGCCGATGAGCCAACCGGCAATCTGGACCCCGCAACCTCGGAACAGGTCTTCGGCGCGCTGATGGCCCTGGTGCGCGAAACCGGCCTCTCCGCACTGATAGCCACGCATAATCTGGAGCTTGCGCGCCGGATGGACCGGATCGTGCGGCTGGAGGCCGGCCGGATCGTGTCCGGCTGATCCGGGCCGGACTGATCGCGGCTCACATCACCTTACGAAATCCGGCGTATGTTCGGAGTGCTGCGCTTCCCCGGTCGCGCCCCGCTGCGGCCCGAGCACTGCATCGACCAGCGCCAAGGCCGCCTCGAGTTCGTCGGGATTTGTTGCCGCGTCGATCTGGTCGATGAGATAATCCGTGAGGCTGTCGCCATGCGCGGCCTGACGTAAGCGGGCCGCCATCATGGCCCCCTCGTCAACAAAGACCGGCCCCTCGATTCCGGCAAAGGCACGAACGCGGGCGATGCGCTCCTCGGTGCAGTCCAGAAGCGCAGCCATGGCCTTGGTCTCGCCCATCTGAACAGTTGCGCCGACATAATCGTATGGCGCATTGTCCGAGCGTTTCAGCACGCGGTTCATCACCGGGTCGATCACGGTGATGATATCGGTGATCCCGTTCGAGCGGGCATATTCGAGCGAGCCGACCATCAATTCGCAGGTTGCCCGCGATACCGAGCCCGGCCCGCGCCCCACCATGGCCAGCCGTTCAGTATCGACACAGAAGCGCGTCGATTCCCACAGCGTCGCCGAGCGCAGTGGCGCCTCGCCCTGCAGGATATCGGCAAAGACATCGGCCAGCATATGCGGTCCGGTGGTCTGCAGGGCGCGCACGCAGGCAACCACGTTGAAGGCGTCATCGAGTCCGATCACATAGGCCGGATCGAGCGCATCGAACTCGTCGATCTCGCGCCCGTCCTCGATCCGGACATCCCATCCAAGCCGGTCGCCAAACACGCGTGCGCGCAACTGGAACATCTCGTCGAGTACCGAGTGGTGGTGGTGTCTGTTATGTGCATCTACGATCAGTATCATTGGAGTCCCCTCTGTTACGAATTTCCCCCCTCGGTTGTCAGGATGACGAAAGACCGCATGTCTGCATATTGTGGGAAACCCGTAGTCCGGGGGGGGATGAGCCAAACTGTCGCTGTCAGGAAGGCCCGAGGGTCAGATCGGATAGATCAGGCGCATGCCGATGGCACGGGCCACAGCCTGCGGTGTAGTCATTGCGCCGAGCTTCTCGCGCGCCGAGCGCAGATGCACCTCGACCGTCCGGGTCGAGATAGACAGGATGACCCCGACATCGAATTGCGACTTTCCGGCGGCGATCCATTGCAGGATCTCGCGTTCGCGCTCCGAGAGGGTCGGCTGCAGCATGATCTTCATGCTGCGCCCCTCGCGCATGACGCGGTCGTGAAACAGCGTGGCCTCGGTCTGCAAGGCGCTCAGGAACTCGCGGCGCAAACGCTGCCATTCCTCTTCGGTGTGGCTGCTGACGACACTGAACATGCCCTTGTCGCCAAAGGGGCCGCGGACCGGAATCGTCAGCCCGGTGGTCGAAATGCCGAACTCGGCTGCATCGCGAAACACTCTGCGGAAGCTGTCGAAATCCCGCAGGCGGCCCCACTCCACCAACCCGACACTGCGCGAGGCCGCGATCAGCGTCGGGTCGATCAGCTGATACCCCTGCTCGACATAATGCGATTTCCAGGCATCCGGATAATTCACCACACCATGTATCGAGTCATCGACCGTATTGATCCCGGCATAGGCGATATAATCCAGCCCGTACCGCGCGCAGATACGGTCGAGCAGCTCCGCCAGCGTGCCCGATCCGTCATCTGGTTCGGCGCCAAGGTCAAGCGGCTTCATGGCGCGCTCTTGCGATGGCCGCTTGTTCCGGGATGTCGCGGCAATTCAGTGTCCTCCGGTGGCACCTGCAGATTAAGAGATCAGGTGTTTCAACCATGCAACAACAAACGTCCTGCCGCCCGGACAGGCGGATCGACAAAGGACCGCGAGGTTATATTCGGTATTGCGGCCACTTCATCGGTTGACCTTACGTCAAACCAAACGATTTTCAACCATTCGATGAATCGCCCACGCAGTCGAGGTTTCTCCCTTGTCGGCGGCGCGCGAGCCGATATTCTGCACGACCGTAGAGATGGAGTGCTACGGCCGCACGGAAGGGGAAATGCGATGCAAGCAATGGTGGAGCGCAGCGGCCTGAAGGTCGCGCCGGTGCTTTGCGGCTTTGTCGAAGAGAAAGTGCTGCCCGGTACCGGGCTGGATCATGCGCAGTTCTGGCAGGGCTTTTCGGCGCTGGTTCACGATCTGACCCCGAAAAACCGCGCGTTGCTGGCGCACAGGGCCGCGTTGCAGGCGCAGATCGACGACTGGCATCTGGCCCGGCGCAACCAGGTCCATGACCGCGACGGCTACAAGGCGTTTCTGGAAGAGATCGGCTATCTTGTGCCCGAGCTTGCACCGTTTGAGATCGAGACCTCGGGCGTGGACCCCGAGATTGCCGAAGTTGCGGGGCCGCAGCTTGTGGTGCCGGTCACCAATGCGCGCTACGCGCTGAATGCGGCCAATGCGCGCTGGGGCAGCCTTTATGATGCGCTCTATGGCACCGATGCGATGGGCACGCCGCCCCCGCCGGGCGGCTACGAGCAGGGCCGCGGCGCGCGGGTCATCGCGCGGGTGCGGGTATTTCTGGACGCAGCCTTTCCGCTGGCCGGCCACTCTCATGCCGATGCGCGGCTTTATCACGTCAAGGGCAGTGCCCTGCTGGTCGATGGCAAGCCATTGGAAACGCCTGCGAAATTCGCAGGCTACCGGGGCGACCCACGCGCGCCGGATGCAGTTTATCTGGTCAATAACGGGCTGCATGTCGAACTGGTCTTCAACCGCGCGCATTTCATCGGCGGCCGTGATCAGGCGGCGCTGGCCGATGTGCGGATCGAATCCGCCCTCTCAGCAATCATGGATTGCGAGGATTCGGTCGCCTGTGTCGATGCCGAAGACAAGGTGCTGGCCTATTCCAACTGGCTCGGGCTGATGCGCGGCGACCTGAACACCAATCTGGAAAAGGGTGGCCAGACGATCACCCGCGCGCTTGCCCCCGATATAGAGATCACCGCCCCCGATGGCAGCGGCAAGACCCTCAAGGGGCGCGCGCTTCTGTGGGTGCGGAATGTGGGCCACCTGATGACCAATCCCGCGATCCTTGACCGTGACGGCAACGAGGTGTTCGAGGGATTGATGGACGCGGTCATCACCACGGCCTGCGCGCTGCATGACCTGCAAAAGACCGATGGCGCGCGCAACTCGGCGCATGGGTCGGTCTATATCGTGAAGCCCAAGATGCACGGGCCGGAAGAAGTGGGTTTCGCGGATGAGATCTTCGCCCGCGTCGAAAACCTGCTGGGGCTCGCGCCCAACACGATCAAGATGGGCGTGATGGATGAAGAGCGCCGCACCTCGGTGAACCTGCAGCAATGCATCCATGCGGCCCGGGGTCGGATTGCCTTCATCAATACCGGGTTTCTGGACCGCACCGGCGACGAGATTCACACCTCGATGGAGGCCGGCCCCTTCTCGCGCAAGGACTTCATCAAACGCAAGGGCTGGATCAAGGCCTATGAGGACCGCAATGTCGATATCGGGCTGGAGTGCGGGCTGATGGGGCGGGCGCAGATCGGCAAGGGCATGTGGGCGGTCCCTGACCAGATGGCCGCGATGCTGGAGACCAAGATCGAGCACCCCAAAGCGGGTGCGAATACGGCCTGGGTCCCCTCGCCCACCGCTGCGACGCTGCACGCTCTGCATTACCATCAGGTTCAAGTCCGCGCGGTGCAGGAAAAGCTCGCGAAGGGGGGGCGGCGCGCGCATGTCGAGGCGCTGCTGGAAATCCCGCTGGCCTCTTTCCGCAAATGGAGTCACGACCAGATCATCCGCGAGGTCGAGAACAATGCGCAAGGAATCCTCGGCTATGTCGTGCGCTGGGTCGATCAGGGGGTGGGTTGCTCCAAGGTGCCCGACATCAATGATGTCGGCCTGATGGAAGACCGCGCCACCTGCCGCATCTCGAGCCAGCATATCGCCAATTGGCTGCATCATGGCGTTGTGTCAGAAGCCGAGGTCATGGACGCCATGCGTCGCATGGCCGAAGTGGTGGACCGCCAGAATGCCACTGATCCGGCCTACCGCCCGATGGCACCGGGCTTCGACGGCCCTGCTTTCCGCGCCGCCTGTGATCTGGTTGTCAAGGGCCGCGAACAGCCCTCTGGCTATACCGAGCCAGTGCTGCATGCGCGTCGGCTGGAGGTCAAGGGGTAGCGCCCAAAGCGGTGAACGCCACAGTTGCCGCAGTCACGCCTGCCGAACCGGTGCAACAGTGACATCACTGGTTTCGAAATTCAGGCGCTCTCCAGTGGTCCGGGCGCGTAACCCGATCCACAAGCCTGTCATCCTGACATGGCGGGGTATGCGCCCGGGCAGTCATGTCTTGCCGCGCCTCTGCCTCCGGCGCGCGATCGCGGCTGATGGGACCGTCGGTATCGCTGCGGGGCTGGTGATCTCGCCACATCCAAACGGACCGCATGGTGGTTGACCGACCATCTGGCG
>SKIF01000013.1 GCA_007116575.1 Paracoccaceae bacterium | reverse complement strand
GTGACCAGTTTCGCCAAAATCGCCGCATGGTTGCCGATGGTCGATCCGGTCATGCGCTATGGCGGCGCTGCGTTTCTGGTCTGGTATGGGGCGCGCAACATGCGCGCGGCCTTTACCTCATCGCAAGCGCTCTGGATCGATGGCGCAGCCCCGCGCGAGCCGCTGCGCCCTGTGCTGTTGACAGCGCTGGCGCTGACATGGCTGAACCCCCATGTCTATCTTGATACCGTTGTCTTGCTGGGCACGATCTCGACGCAGTATGCTGGCCAGCAGTTTGCCTTTGCCGCTGGCGCGGTCAGCGGTTCCTTCCTGTTCTTTTTCGCGCTCGGCTATGGCGCTGGCAGATTGCGGCCTCTTTTCGCGCAACCCAGGGCTTGGCGGCTTCTGGAGGGCGGAATTGCTCTGGTGATGTGGGCAATTGCTGTGAAATTGATCTTGTCAGCCTGAACAGGTCGCTTCGCGCTGATCCAGCGCCCGAAGCATCACACTATCGGTCAGCTAATACTTAGCGCTGCGCAGCGTCCGAATGACCGCCAAGGGCTCAAAGCCCCCACAAGGTATCTCGTGCCATGTGACGACAGCTAGCGCCGCCGCGCTGCCGCCAGAACCGGCCCCTGCCCCTGTTCCTGGATCACCACCACCACGGCATCGTCACCTTCGGCCATCAGCCGGTAACGGAACACATCGACCCCGTCCCAGGCCCCGAGACTGCGCCATGAAGTGACGATGTTGCGATAGAGCACCGAGCGGCCGTTATTCTCGCCGCCCGTGATCTCGACGCGTTCGCTGTCACGGTAGCGCACAAGCTGCACATCGACCGCATAGGCCAGCCCCTCGCGGGCATCGGCCTCGATCACGATCTCGCCGCCGGGCTCACCGGTCACGCTGAGTTGCACGCTGCCGCGCAGGAAGGTATTGCCCAGATGCTCTCGGATCGTCCCCATCACGGCGTGCTCGGCAGAGCCCTTGACCTCGTCAATGCCGCCCACGACCATCTGCGGCGTGTAGACCGAGGCACGCCCCCGCGCGCGGGCATAGGCTTTCTGACGGCTGGAAAACTGCGGGTGGCCAAAGGTATCGGCCCAGCCGATATAGTCCCAGTAATCGACATGCAGCCCAAGTGCGATCACGTCCTCGCGGTCGGCAAGCTGTTCGAACAGCTTGTCGGCAGGTGGACAGGCCGCGCAGCCCTGCGAGGTGAACAGCTCGACCAGAACCGGGCTGTGTTGCGCCGTGGCAGGTGTCGCAAGTCCGAGCATTGCGCAGAGCAGGACCCGCAAGCCGTGACCAAACCGCATGTGAATTCCCTGTTTCGAGACGTAGCGGCGATGTAACCACGCGCCTTGGGGCAAGCCAATCAAGGTTTTGCGAGAAGCTGCGAGCGCGGCAAGAACGCCACACTATGCCGCGCACGGACCACAGGGCCACAGGCGCAAGAGCCCGGTCATGCATTTTTTGTGCACAATGGTATACCAAAGGCCGGATTTCCCTTGATTGCCGCCCGGTGATGAGGGTAAGGCAAAGTCAGATCGCGACCCATTTAACCTTCAGGAGGCCCCAGCCCCATGACCATTATCGTCGGACAAGACAGCGCCAAGACCCGCAAGACGCTCAGCGCCGGTGGCAAGAGCGTGGCCTATTATTCGATCCCCGCAGCCGAGGCGGCCGGTCTGGGCGAGTTCGCCGCGCTTCCCGCCGCGCTCAAGGTGGTGCTGGAGAACATGCTGCGCTTCGAGGATGGCAAGACCGTGACGCTCGATGACATCAAGGCGTTTTCCGACTGGGGCAAGGCGGGGGGCCGCAACCCGCGCGAGATCGCCTATCGCCCCGCGCGTGTGCTTATGCAGGATTTCACCGGCGTTCCGGCGGTGGTGGACCTGGCCGCCATGCGCGACGGGATCAAGGCGCTTGGGGGCGATGCGCAGAAGATCAACCCGCTCAACCCGGTCGATCTGGTCATCGACCATTCGGTGATGATCGACGAATTCGGCAATCCGCGCGCCTTCCAGATGAATGTCGACCGCGAATACGAGCGCAATATGGAGCGCTATACCTTCCTGAAATGGGGCCAGGGCGCGTTCAACAATTTCCGTGTGGTCCCCCCCGGGACAGGCATCTGCCACCAGGTCAATCTCGAATATCTGGCGCAGACGGTCTGGTCCGACGAAGACCAGAATGGCGAAACCGTTGCCTACCCCGATACGCTGGTGGGCACCGACAGCCACACCACCATGGTCAATGGCATGGCCGTGCTGGGCTGGGGCGTCGGCGGCATCGAGGCCGAAGCCGCGATGCTGGGCCAGCCGATTTCCATGCTCATCCCCGAAGTGGTGGGCTTCAAGCTGACCGGCGCGATGGTCGAGGGCACGACCGGGACCGATCTCGTGCTGCGCGTGGTGCAGATGCTGCGCGAAAAGGGCGTGGTGGGCAAATTCGTCGAGTTCTATGGAGAGGGGTTGGACAGCCTGCCGCTGGCCGACCGCGCCACCATCGCCAACATGGCCCCCGAATACGGCGCGACCTGCGGTTTCTTCCCGATCGATGACGAGACTCTGCGTTATCTGCGCGGCACGGGCCGCGATGAGGCGCGCGTTGCGCTGGTCGAGGCCTATGCCAAGGAAAACGGCATGTGGCGTGGCCCCGATTACGCGCCCGTCTATACCGACACGCTGGAACTGGACATGGGTACGGTCGTTCCCGCCATCTCCGGCCCCAAGCGCCCGCAGGATCACACGCCGCTTGACAAGGCCGCCGAGAATTTCCTCAAGGTGGTGCATGAGTATCGCGGCACCGCCGCCGATACCGAGG
This sequence comes from Paracoccaceae bacterium, assembly GCA_007116575.1. GTDB lineage: Bacteria > Pseudomonadota > Alphaproteobacteria > Rhodobacterales > Rhodobacteraceae > Roseinatronobacter. The sequence goes on along the minus strand of SKIF01000013.1, from coordinate 18,039 downwards.
CTGCCGAAATGGCCGCCGAAGGCCCTGCCCCCACCGCGGCACCTGATCCGCGCAAGACAGCGACAGTCGAGGGCGAGGACTATACCCTGCGCGACGGCTCGGTGGTGATCGCCTCGATCACCTCCTGCACCAACACCTCGAACCCTTACGTCATGATCGGGGCGGGTCTGGTGGCGCGCAAGGCGCGCGAATTGGGTCTGAACCGCAAGCCTTGGGTCAAGACCTCGCTCGCCCCCGGTTCTCAGGTCGTCAGCGCCTATCTGGAAGCCGCCGGTCTGCAGGAAGACCTTGACGCCATCGGCTTCAACCTCGTGGGCTATGGCTGCACCACCTGCATCGGCAATTCAGGGCCCCTGCAGGATGAAATCTCCAAGGCGATCAATGACAATGACCTGATCGCCACAAGCGTGCTCTCGGGCAACCGCAACTTCGAGGGCCGCATCTCTCCGGATGTGCGCGCCAACTACCTCGCCTCGCCGCCGCTGGTGGTGATCTACGCGCTGGCCGGGGACATGAATATCGATGTCAGCAAGGAGCCGATCGCACAGACCCCCGATGGCCGCGATGTCTACCTCAAGGACCTCTGGCCCTCGCAGCAGGAAATCGCCGAACTGGTCGAGAAGACCGTGACGCGGGAGGCGTTCCAGTCCAAATACGCCGATGTGTTCAAGGGTGACGAGAAATGGCAGGGCGTCGAAATCACCCAGGCCGAAACCTATGACTGGCCCGCAACCTCGACCTACATCCAGAACCCGCCCTATTTCCAGGGCATGTCGAAAGAGCCGGGCGTCATCAGCGATATCAATGGCGCACGCGTGCTGGCCATCCTCGGCGATATGATCACAACCGACCATATCAGCCCCGCCGGAAGCTTCAAATCCGAGACCCCGGCGGGCCAGTATCTGACCGAACGGCAAGTGCCGGTGCGTGAGTTCAACTCCTACGGCTCGCGGCGGGGCAATCACGAGGTGATGATGCGCGGCACCTTCGCCAATATCCGCATCCGCAACGAGATGCTGGACGGGGTCGAGGGCGGCTATACCAAGGGGCCGGACGGCAAACAAAGCGCGATCTATGACGCCGCGATGGCCTATCAGGACGCCGGCACGCCGCTGGTGATCTTCGGCGGCAAGGAATACGGTGCAGGGTCTTCGCGCGACTGGGCGGCGAAGGGCACCAACCTGCTGGGCGTCAAGGCTGTGATCGCCGAGAGCTTCGAGCGCATCCACCGCTCGAACCTTGTCGGCATGGGCGTGATCCCGTTCGAGTTCACGGGCGGCGACACGCGCAAATCGCTGGGTCTGACAGGCGACGAAACCGTCTCGATCACCGGGCTCGAGGGCGATCTGAAACCTCTCTCGGAAGTGCCCTGCACGATCACATATGCGGACGGGTCCGAGAAGACGATCACGCTGAAATGCCGCATCGATACCGCCATCGAGAAGGAATATGTCGAACATGGCGGCGTGCTGCATTACGTGCTGCGCGATCTGGCCGGGGCGGCGTGAGGCTGGTTCTGCAGAAATGACACGGAAAACCCCGGCCATCGTGCCGGGTTTTTCTTGTGCGAGAACGCCAGCGACAGCTCCGCCCCCCCGGGGGCGGGCGCTGCCCGGCGGCACGCAATCGTGCCTTGATTTCGCGCGGGGGATTGCGGGAGTGGCAGCGATGCGGGCCATTTCTGCCGGTCACAGCGTTCGCCTGAAGACCCTTCGCTGTTGCGATCAGAGGCGTGGAGGGCGAAAGCAGCCTGAAGGAGGTACGGCAAAGGACTGCGTCACTACCCCCCAGCGGTCGCTCACTCTACCCGAAACCATGCGCAGAGTTCACGCAATCGGAAGCTTGCTGATAGCCTGCGAGGCTATCTGAGTGTCCCATATGGGCTCCAAGCATCTTTTGCGCTCGCGGTAGCTGAGATCGTCAAACTGGCCCACCTCACCGCACCTTGCCTCGCCACCCCCTTCATGGCACTTACGCCCATAAGCCACGAAGGAGGCCGCCATGCCCACCCGCATCATCGCCCTGACGTTTCTTGGCCTGACGCTTGGCTTTATCGTGCTGATGGCCTCGGTCACATTCTTCGTGCGCGAGCCGCTGCCGATTGTCGGCGCGAACCAGACGCTGCGCCTGCACACGGTCGAGATCAGCCCGCAGATCCGCTCCTCGGTCGCGATTGACGGCAGCTTTCGCGTGGATGTGACGGTCGAGCACGGCCCCGGACAATCCCCCGATGTGGTGCTGCGCCCCGCAGGGGAGCAGCCCATCGCGCTCGATACCGGCACCGATGCCGATGGCGCATGGTCGGGCAGCGGGCAGTTGACCCGTCCGGGGCGCTGGGAGCTTGTGCTGACCGAAAGCGGCACGCGCGAAGTGCTGCCATTCATCACCCGCGAATAGGCTCAGCCCGCGATCACCGCGCGCAGCTGCGCCACGCCCTCGTGCACCAGTGCCGCATCGCCCCGCGCCTCGACATTGAGCCGCACCAGCGGCTCGGTATTCGAGGCGCGCAGGTTGAAGCGCCACGCGCCCATGTCGCAGCCCAGCCCGTCCATTTCGTCCACTGCCAGCGCCTGCGGCGCGAAATGTGCACGGACGCGGTCGAGCGCGCGGGCCGGATCATCAAGCGTGAAATTGATCTCGCCCGAGGAGGGAAAGGCCGCGCGGCGTGCGGCCACCAGATCGCGCAGCGGGCCGTTGCGGCTGACCAGTCCGGCCACCATCAGCCATGGGATCATACCCGAATCGCAATGGCAGAAATCGCGGAAATAGTGATGCGCCGACATCTCGCCGCCATAGACCGCGCCGTGATCACGCATCGCCTGCTTGATGAAGGCATGACCGGTGCGCGTCTGCACGGCGCGTCCGCCCGCCTTGGCCACGATCTCGCGCGTGTTCCAGATCACGCGCGGGTCATGGATGATCGTGCCCCCCGGCTCGCGCGCCAGAAACGCCTCGGCCAGCAACCCCACGACATATTCGCCGGGGATGAAGCTGCCAAGATTGTCAAAGAAGAAGCAGCGGTCGAAATCGCCATCCCAGGCAACGCCGAAATCCGCCCCAGATGCGCGCACGGCCTCGGATGTTGCTGGCTGGTTCTCAGGCAATAGCGGGTTGGGGATGCCGTTGGGGAAGCGGCCGTCAGGGCTGTGGTGCAGGCGTGTGATGCGCAGCCCTGCGCCGCGCGCGGCGAGTTCGTCGGCAATCGCGTCGAAACTCGGCCCCGCTGCGCCATTGCCCGCATTGACCAGAAGATTCAGCGGCCCGAGCGCGGTCGGGTCGACGAATTCCAGCACCTTTGCCACATAGGCCGCGCGTGCCAAGGTCGCGACATCGCGCCGCGCGCCGCCGCCGCGCGCAGGCCCGAAACCATCTGCTGCCGCCAGTGCCTCGATCCGCGCAAGACCGGTGGCGGCGTCGAGCGGGGCCGAGCCCGCACGGACCATTTTCATTCCGTTCCAGTCCATCGGGTTATGCGAGGCGGTGACACAGATCCCGCCATCGGCGGCGAAATGCGAGGTGGCGAAATACATCTCTTCGGTGCCGCTCAGGCCCAGATCCAGCACCTCGACCCCCTCGGCCATCAGCCCTTCGGCCACCGCCTGCGCGAGCTCCTCCGAGGAAGCGCGGCAGTCGCGCCCCAGCACCACGCGCCGCGCGCCCAGTGCCTGCGCAAAGCCCCGCCCGATCCGCTGCGCCAGCCCGGCATCAAGATCGACCCCAAGACGGCCACGAATGTCATAGGCCTTGAAAGCGCTCAGTCGCATCCCCGCCCCTTTCGCTTTGCGCCCTGATCTGCCCGCTGAGGCCGCGTCATGCAAGCGCAGTTGCACGCGCGGTGGACGCGAACGCGCGCAAGGCTGGCACAACTCCCGGGCTTGCGCTAGGTTTTCTGCGACACACCCATTTTCGAGACATTCGCCCATGCCGCCATCTCTTCCCGCCCCCCGCTGCAGGTTTGCCTGATGCGGGTTCTGGTCACAGGCGGCGCGGGCTATATCGGCTCACATACATTGGTGCCGCTGTTGCGCGCGGGGCATGAGGTTCTGGTGTATGACAACTATGCAACCTCCAGCCCCGAAGCGCTGGCCAGGGTGCGGCAGCTGGCCAATCGCGATCTTGCCGTGGTCGAGGGCGATATCCGCGACCTCGCCCTGCTCGATCGCACCTTTGCGAGCTTCCGGCCCGATGCGGTGATTCATTTCGCTGGTCTCAAGGCCGTGGGCGAATCGCACAGCCAGCCACTGGAATACTACGCCCAGAATATCGCAGGCTCGATCACGCTGTTGCAATGCATGGCCCAGAATGGCTGCACGCAGATCGTGTTCTCCTCTTCGGCCACGGTCTATGGCGAGCCCGATTACCTGCCCTATGACGAACATCACCCCTTGCGCCCGCAAAGCCCTTACGGGCGCAGCAAGCTGATGATCGAGACCATCATCCGCGACTGGACCAGCGCCAATGCGGGCGCGCGCGCGATCCTGCTGCGCTATTTCAACCCGGTGGGCGCGCATCCTTCGGGGCGGATCGGAGAGGACCCGCTCGGCACGCCCAACAATCTGATGCCCTATATCGCGCAGGTGGCGATCGGCCGGCGCGAGGCGCTTTTGGTGCATGGCGATGATTACGACACCCGCGACGGCACTGGCGAGCGCGACTATATCCATGTCGAGGATCTCGCCCGCGCGCATCTGGCAGCGCTGGATTCGCTGGACCGGATCGACGGCTGCGAGGCGATCAATGTCGGCACTGGTCAGAGCGCGACCGTGCTGGAAATGGTCGCCGCCTTCGAGCGCGCCTCGGGCCGGTCGGTGCCCTATCGCATCGGTCCGCGCCGGCCCGGCGATGTGGCGCGCATGTGCGCCGATGTGGCCAAGGCGCGCGCGCTGATGGGCTGGCAGGCGGAACTGGGTCTGGACGCGATGTGCAGTGCGACATGGCAATGGCAATCACGCAATCCGACCGGCTATGCGCCGGAGGTCGAGCGCGACTAGACCGCACGCGCGGCAACCCGCGGCCGCGAGGACAGTTCCCCCATCAGGCAGCGGCACTTGCCGCGCGGATCGGTTGCGTGCGTCGGCACCTGATGCGGCATCTGCCGGAATGCGTGCATTGAAGAGAAGCGCCCTTGGGCCGTGGGGCGGCAACTGTGTTGTCAAATCCGCGCATTGAAGGGCGTTTGGTCTCTGAGGATCGCGTTTGCGACGGTGAGCATTTTTCGAGCGACGGCGATGGCGATGACCTTTCCGGCCTTACCGCGCGCACGCAGTGCCTCAACGAAACCGGCGCAGAAACTGTTGTGGCGCATGGCGCTGAGCGCAGCCATGTAGAGCGCCCGACGAACGTGACGGCGACCGCCACCGATGAAACGTTGCCCAGTCCACTTTCCACTTTCGCGCGCTCGCGGGGCCAGCCCGGCCAGAGATGCGGCCTCGCGCCGGTCACACGCACCCAACTCGGGCATCGCACTGAGCAACGTGATCGCGGTGACGCGGCCCACCCCCGGAATAGACTGCAGCAACGCGGCCTTTGCGCGCAAGGCCGGGTGGGCCGCGAGATATGCCTCGATGGCGGCCTCGGCCTTGGCGATCCGTCCCGCCAGAACCCGCAGCATGGCGCGGATATCAGCGCGAACGCTTGCACAACCGGCCTTGTGCAGGCGGTTCTTCTCTTGCGTTTCCATGCGCTTGAGTTGATCCCGACGGCCATGCAGCTCGGCCAGCTCGGCCCGGATCGCATCATGGCCCGGCGCGGGATCAGGCCGCCGCTCTGCCCCCAACCGCGCCAGCATCCTTGCATCGACACGGTCGGTCTTGGGCAGGTTGAGCGAGCGCGCGAAATGCCACGCATGCAGCGGATTGAGCCGGTGAAAAGGCTGTCCCGCCTGGCTTGCCAGCCGGATCAGACGGCCATCACACCCACTGGTGGCCTCAAAGATGAGCATGTCTTCCAGGCCAAGTTTGCTGAGAAATACGCGCAATTCCGCATCCGTATTTGCAATCCGCGCCGCGCCGCGTGCCGGGTCGAAAAAGTCGAGCCAATCTTTCGAAAGGTCGACGCCGATATAGTTCTGTGCCATGCTGAATTCCTGTCCATGTCTACGTGCTTCAAGCACCTTCAACTGTTCAGGCTGGTCAGACCAACCGGCGGCGGCCCCATCCGCCAACGGGCTCCATATCCCAGGGTGGGTGCCGGGCTCGCCGCCACCCCCAGTAAAACACATTCCCAACAGACAGAGTGGGTGGGCACGGGTCAAGGGCGCTTTGTCGTCGCTGCGCAACCCTCGGGCGGATGCCGTATCAGCGGTCAGGCTCCAGAAAGCCCAGGCCGCGCAGATAGATACCGATCCCGGTCTCAAGCAGTTCCTCGGGCGAAAACGGCCCGCGCGTGCCGGGGCTGTTGCGTGCATAAAGCTCGACAATGCCATGGCTCATCGCGGTGACATGGGCGGCGAACATCTCGGTGGGCGGACGACGATCGGCAGGCAGGTGCTGCGAGAGGTCATGGGCCGCGCGCACCAGCACCTGATTGGCCCGCGCGCAGGCCGCCGCCAGCGCGCGCGAGGCATTGGGCGAAACGCCCGATTCGAACATCGCAACATAGTGCCCGGGATGCTTGCGCGCAAAGGCCAGATAGGCGCGCCCCACCGCCTCGAAGGCCGCCAGCGGCGAGGGCTGGCCGTCGCGATAGGCATATCCCAGCAGATCCGCGAACAGCTCGTAGCCCTGCAGCGCCAGTTCCGCGATCAGTTCTTCGCGCCCGGTGAAATGGCGATAGGGTGCCGCCGCCGAAACATCGGCCGCCTTGGCCGCCTCGGCCATGGTAAAGCCCTGCGGTCCCTTTTCGGCGATCAGTTCAAGCGCCGCCTCGACCAGCGCCTGACGCAGATTGCCGTGGTGATAGCCGCGCTTGGCCATGTCAGGCGACACCCCGTCCCGTTATCCTGTTCCCTAACTAGTGCATAACCACCTGCGGGGGAAAGGCGCTTCTCCCCGGCAGTGGCTTGCAAAGCGCGCGCGAAGGTCTTAGGTGAAGCCTCGAGAGGCTGGCGCGGGCAGACGCCTTGCCAACCCGGTCAGGTCCGGAAGGAAGCAGCCGCAGCATTTTCCGTCTGGGTCGCTGTCCAGTCTCTCACTTCCCCGCCATCATTGCGACAGGCCGCGCAGGAATTCGAACACCTCATCCGCGCCGCGCCGCAATTCGACATGCATCCCGCTTTCGGCCTGCGGGTTGCCGGTAAGATCGCGCAGGAACTGGTCGGGATTGGTCAGATAGGCACGGAAATTCGCGGCCGACCAGCGCGCGCCGGTCGCAGCGGCCGCGCGCAGATCGTCACTGTAGAACCGAAACCCGCTGTCAGAGGCCAGCGGGCGGTCGGCGATGCCATAGAGGTTGGGCGCACTGCTACCGCCGCGCGCAAGGACCGAACCATCGGGGGCCACGACAGCGTGGCAGGTGCGGCAGTCACGCCACAGCGCGTCATCGGCCAGCACCGGGCCCGTGGCAGTCAGTCCGGCAAGGATCAGACTGGCGAGGGTCGGGGCGAGACGGGGTTTCATCGGGCGCTGCTCGGCATCAAGGAAATGTTATGTCACAGAGGTAACGCGCTTGGCGAATTCGCGCAAGCGCGGCACTGCTCACAAACCCGGCACGCAGTCTCAGGGTTTGAGCCGATAGCCGATGCGGAACCAGTGCCAGCACAGCGCCGCAACCAGCGCACAAGCCCCGCTGACCACAAACAGACCCAGCACGGGCGAGGCATCAGAGGCCCCGATCATACCGTAGCGCGCCCCATCGATCAGGTAGAAGACAGGGTTCAAGCGGCTGAGCGTTTCCAGGAGCGGTGGCAGGGACGAGATGGAATAGAAAGTGCCCGACAGGAACGAGAGCGGCACCACGATGAAATTCGTGATCGCGGCGATCTGGTCGAACTTGTTCGAGATGATGCCCGCTGCTATCCCCAGCGCGCCGAGAAACCCTGCCCCGAGCGCAAGGAAGGCCAGGAGCCACAAGGGATGCGCAACCCCCTGCCCCAGCCCAAGCACCATCGCGGCGATGATCACCGCGCCCACCACGAGCCCGCGCACCAGCCCGCCCGCCAGATAGCCCAGCACCAGTTCCAGCGCCGAAAGCGGCGGCATCAGCGTATCGACGATATTGCCCTGCACCTTGGAAATCACGATGGAGGACGAGGTATTCGCGAAACTGTTCTGGATCACGGTCATCATCAGGATGCCGGGTGCCAGAAAGGACAGGAAGGGCACGCCCAGCGCCTCGCCCCGCATCGGGCCGATGGCCAGCGCGAAGACGGCCAGAAACAGGCCCGCCGTGACCAGCGGTGCCAGCAGGGTCTGGGTCCAGACCACCAGAAAGCGGCGGATCTCGCGGTCAGCCAGCGCCGCGAGGCCAAGCCAGTTCATGCGTCCGAACCGCCGTGCGCCCATACCGAATTGCGGAGGGTTGGCGGTGGTCGTGGCCTGAGGGCTCGTGGTGGGGCTGGCCTGGGTCATCTGTCCTCCTTGGCTGCGCGTGATCGTGCCATTGCGCGGGCTGATCCTGTGCGCGATGTTGTCTTTCCGCCTCATGCGATGTATTTCACCCATCAAGCCTCAGCAATGGGGGTGCGCAGGCTTTCTGCGCCCGCCCCCCGCCATCTGCCGGAGAAGAGAGACCATGTCCTGGACCGACGAGCGCGTCGAACTGCTCAAGAAGCTGTGGAACGAGGGGCATTCGGCCTCGCAGATCGCCAAGGAACTGGGCGGGGTGACACGCAATGCCGTGATCGGCAAGGTGCACCGGCTTGGCCTGTCCAACCGCAACGGCCCCGAGGCCGACCCAACCCCCGCGCCCGCCGCCGCCACGCGTCCCGAACCCGAGCCCGCGCAGGCCGAAACCCCGGTTGTCGATCTGGCACAGGCCAAGGCCGAGCGCGCGGCAAGCCGCCCCGAGCCTGCCCCCGCGCCCGCTGAGGAACCGGCCGAGCCCGTGGCAGAGGTGCAGACCTATACGCCAAAACCTATCATTCCCGCCGGGCAACCGCTGCCACCGCAGCCCTCGCTCAACGAGATCGACCCCGAGGCGCTGGCCACAGTGCGCGAGGTTGAGAAGACCGCACGCAAGCTGTCGTTGCTGGAACTGACCGAGCGGACCTGCAAATGGCCCATCGGCGACCCTGCCACTGAAGAATTCTGGTTCTGCGGCCTGCCGGTCAAGCCCGGCAAACCTTATTGCGAGGCGCATGTCGCGGTGGCCTTCCAGCCGATGAACGCACGGCGCGACCGCAGGCGCTGAGGCGCGACGCGCCGTTTGCGCGCTGCGCCATTGACCCGCCCCCCGCGCGGCCCTACGACTGAGGGACACTCGCGTCGCAGGTCCGCCCATGTTGCAATCCTTTGTTGCCACCACCCGCCCCGAGGATGGCCCGCCCCGCCTGCACGCGCTGCGTGAGGCGTTGGCCGCAGTCGGGGTGCAGGGCTGGCTTGTCCCGCGCAGCGACGCGCATCAGGGCGAGTATGTCGCCCCCTGCGACGAGCGGCTGGCATGGCTGACGGGGTTCACGGGTTCTGCCGGTTTCTGCATTGTGTTGCCCGGTGAGGCGGGGCTGTTCGTGGACGGGCGCTACCGGGTGCAGGCGCGGCTGCAATGCGCGCCCGAATTCACCCCGGTGCCCTGGCCCGAGACCAAACCCGCAGACTGGCTGCGCGCCGCCTGCCCCAATGGCGCTGTGATCGGCTTCGACCCCTGGCTGCACACGCCCGAAGAGATCGAGACGCTGGAAAAGGGGCTGGCGGGTAGCGGGGTGACACTCAGGCACCTGCCCAATCAGATCGACCTGCTGTGGACTGATCGTCCCGGCCCGCCCATGGGCCGCGCCTTCACCCATCCTGAAACGCTGACAGGCGCAACCAGCGCCGCAAAGCGTGCGCAGATCGCACAGGCGCTGGCAGATGCGGGCCAGAGCGCGACCGTCCTGACCCAGCCCGACAGCCTGTGCTGGCTTTTGAACCTGCGCGGGGCCGATCTGCCGCGCCTGCCGGTGGTGCAGGCCTTCGGGCTGCTGCATGATGACGGGCGGGTGGATCTGTTTGCCCATGCGGAAAAATTCACCGAGATGACACTGGACGAGGGCGTCCATCTGCGCCCGCCCGAGGCGTTCGAGCCTGCGCTGCGCACGCTTACCGGCACGGTGCGGCTGGACAGGGCCAGCGTGCCGCTGCGCGTGCTGGATCTGTTGCGCGAAGCGGGCACCGAGATCGTCTTCAAGCCTGACCCCTGCCTTCTGCCCAAGGCGCGAAAGACCGACGCCGAGCTTGCGGGCGCGCGCGCCACGCATCTGCGTGACGGGGCGGCGATGGTCGAATTCCTGTGCTGGCTTGATGCCCAGGCCGCGCAGCTGGTGGCCGATCCTGACCATGTGCTGACGGAGATCGACATCGCCCGCCAGCTTGAGGCCTGTCGCGCCGCCACCGGCGAACTGGTCGACCTGAGTTTCGACACGATCGCGGGCTCAGGCCCCAATGGCGCGATTGTCCATTACCGGGTCAGCGAAGAGAGCAACCGTCGACTGCTTCCGGGCGAGTTGATGCTGGTTGATTCGGGCGGGCAGTATCGCGACGGCACCACCGACATCACCCGCACCATCGCCATCGGCCCGGTGGGCGCGGAAGAGGCGGCCTGCTTTACCCGCGTGCTGCAAGGCATGATAGCACTGTCGCGGGCACGCTTTCCACGCGGTGTGACGGGCGGACATCTGGACGCGCTGGCGCGCTTTCCCCTATGGCTGGCAGGGTGCGACTATGATCACGGCACCGGGCATGGTGTGGGCGCCTTTCTGTCGGTCCATGAGGGGCCTCAACGGTTGTCGCGGATTTCGACCGTGCCGCTGGAGGAGGGGATGATCCTGTCGAACGAGCCGGGATATTACCTTGAAGGGCGCTTCGGCATCCGCATCGAGAACCTGATCGTGGTGCGCAAGGCGGAAATCCCCGAAGGCGGCGATGCCCGCGACTGGCTGGATTTCGAGACCCTGACCCTTGCCCCGATTGACCGCCGCCTGATCCTGGACGAAATGCTCACCACTGACGAGCGTGACTGGGTCAATACCTATCACGACCGGGTGCGCACGCTCATCCGCCCGCTGGTCGGGGCCGAGGCGGCAGCCTGGCTGGACGCGGTCTGCGCGCCGCTCTGAATCGGCCCGCGAGTGTCTTTCCCACCGCGCTTTGCCTTTGTAGCAAAACCCTGCAATAGTGCGCGCGACAGAGATGAGAGGATCAAGGCAGTATGAAACCCATCCGAATCTATCCGGCGCAGGGCACCTGGACAGTGCGTGCCAGCGGCGCCGTGATCGGCGAGAGCACCCGCGCGCTGGAACTCGTGCAGCGCGACCTGCCCTTCGTGATCTATTTCCCGCGGGAGGATATCGCTGCGGCCGTGCTGGACCCGTCAGAGCGAACCCTTGTCTGCGATGACCGTGGGGAAGGGGTGTTCTATCACGTCTCTGCCCCCGAGGGGTTGATCTCGAACGCGGCCTACAGCCTGACCAACCCGTCTGAAGACGCCGAACAATTGCGCGATTATCTGGCCTTTGACGCAAGCAAGGTCACCGTCGAGCGGATCTGAGCCGATGGCGCTCGACGCGCTGCGCGACCTCTTCGGCCCGCGTTTCAGTACGGGGGCCTCCGAACGCGCGCTGCATGGCCGCTCGGAATCGCATTTCCCCGAAATACCGCCCGATGCCGTGATCTGGCCCGAAACCACCGGGGAGGTGGCGCAGATCCTGCGCCATTGCTCCGCCGCGCGCATCCCCGTCATCGGCTGGGGCACGGGCACCTCGCTCGAAGGCCATGCGCTCGCCCCCAGGGGTGGGGTCTGTGTCGATTTCAGCCGCATGAACCGCATCCTGCATGTCGCGCCCGAAGATATGCTGGCCGTGGTCCAGCCCGGAGTCACGCGCGAGGCGCTGAATACGGAACTGCGCGCGACGGGGCTGTTCTTTCCGGTCGATCCCGGCGCCAATGCCTCGCTCGGCGGCATGGCCGCGACGCGGGCTTCGGGCACGACGGCGGTGCGCTATGGCACCATGCGCGCCAATGTGCTGGCGCTGGAGGTGGTGCTGGCCGACGGGCGCATCATCCGCACCGGCAGCCAGGCACCGAAATCCTCGACCGGCTACGACCTGACAGCGCTTTTTGTGGGCTCGGAGGGTACGCTGGGGCTGATCACTGAACTGACCCTGCGCCTGCAGGGCCAGCCCGAAGCGATCAGCGCGGGTCTCTGCGCCTTTCCCGACATGGCCAGCGCCGTCGAGACCGTGATCACGACCATACAGAGCGGCATTCCCATGGCGCGGATCGAGTTCATTGACGCGGCCAATGTGCGCGCCTTCAATGCATGGGCAAAAGCCGGAATGACAGAGACCCCGCATCTGATGGTCGAGTTTCACGGCAGCCCCGCAGGCGTGCGCGAACAGTCGCAAGCCTTTGGCGAGATCGTGGCCGCGATGGGCGGCGGCGCGTTCCAGTGGTCGGAAGCGACTGAGGACCGCAACCGGCTGTGGAAGATGCGCCACGAGGGCTATTACGCCGCCCGCGCGCTCTGGCCCGATGCCTTTCCGATCACCACAGATATCTGCGTGCCGATCTCGCGGCTGGCCGAGGCGGTCGAGGAAACCGCGCGCGAGATTGCCGAGGCCGGCATCCCCGGCCCGATCCTGGGCCATGTCGGCGACGGCAATTTCCACGCGCTGCTTTTGCCCGCCCGCGACCGCCCCGAGGAGATTGCCAAGGCCAAGGCACTGGCCGCCTCCATGGCCGAGCGCGCGCTGCGCTGCGGCGGCACGGTCAGCGGCGAGCATGGCATCGGCATGGGCAAGCTGGGCTATATGGAGGCCGAGCACGGCGCGGGCTGGGAGGTGATGGGCACACTCAAGACCGCGCTCGACCCGCTGGGGATCATGAACCCCGGCAAGCTGGTGCGGCAGGGCTGAGCGCGACGGGAATGCAACCTGCGGCAGGTCGCCTGCGATCACCGCGCCGATGCGGTCAATTGTATCGCCCGTCCTGACGGGGTTGGCCGACGCCGCCCGTGGCCTGCGAAGGCGCGTTTCACTCCGCCCGCACAGGGCAAGCGTGGTTTGATGCATCTCAAGGCAGGGCGTCCCGTTTCGTGCTGTGCTTTTGGCATGTCATTGAATGAAACCGAGGTATCCACATGAAGCTTGTCGACAAATTCGAACGCCACACCAATCTGTTCCAGCGAATGTCGGAAGCGCGGCAGGTCGATCTGGGCGATGCCCTCATCGCTGGCCTGATCGACGGGCAGGACTTGCGCAGCTCCGTCCTGCGCTGCATGCAATGCGAACAGACCGAGCAATGCGAGCACTGGCTGGACGACAGCGGACCGGGTGCCAACCCCAGGCCCACAGAGTGCAGAAACAAGCCGCTGCTGGACCGTTTGAGCGCCCGGGCCTAGCCAGAGCCGCGCGCTAGCCTCGTGCGGCCAGCGCATCCTCCAGCACGGCGCGCAACAGATCGCCCGGCACATCGTCGCACACAAACGCCTCGCCCACCCCGCGCGCGAGGATGAAGCGCAACCGGCCATCCTGCACTTTCTTGTCCTGCGCCATCAGACCGATCAGCGCCTCGACCCCCGGCAGATCGCCCGGAATATCGGCCAGATCGCAGGCCATGCCCATCGCGCGCAGATGCGCACGCACCCGGCTGGGGGTTTCCTGCGCGCAAAGCCCCAGCCGCGCCGACAGCTCATAGGCCAGCGCGCAACCGATCGCCACGCCCTCGCCATGCAAAAGCCGGTCGGAATAGCCGGTTGCGGCTTCCAGCGCGTGGCAGAAGGTATGGCCCAGATTCAGCAGCGCGCGCTCGCCTGTCTCGGTCTCGTCGCGCGCGACGATGCCCGCCTTCATCTCGACCGAGCGACGCACGGCGTTTTGACGTAGAGCCTTGTCACCGCGCGCAAGTGCAGGACCATTGACCTCCAGCCACTCGAAAAACGCGGCATCCCCCAGAAGCCCGTATTTCACCACCTCGCCATAGCCCGCCAGAAAATCGCGTGTGCTCAGGCTGTCCAGAAGGTCGATATCGGCCAGGACGAGGCTGGGCTGGTGAAACGCGCCGACGAGGTTCTTGCCGTGGCGGGTGTTGATGCCGGTCTTGCCGCCGACGGAACTGTCCACCTGCGCCAGAAGCGTAGTCGGCACCTGCACGAAACGCACGCCCCGGCGCAGGATGGCGGCGGCAAACCCGCCCAGATCGCCAATCACCCCACCGCCCACCGCCAGCACCATGTCGCGCCGCTCGACCTGGGCATCAAGCAGCCATTCCACCGCCTCGCGCAGACCGTCCCAGCCCTTGGTCCCCTCGCCGGGGGCAAGGGCGTGGGATTGCGCCGTGATCCCGGCATCCGAAAGCCCTGCGCGCAGGCCGTCCAGATGCAGCGCGGCGACGCGGGCCTCGGTCAGCACGGCCACTTGTGGCCGCGCCAGAAGCGGGGCCACCAGCGCACCCGCCTGCGCAAGCAACCCCTGGCCGATCACCACGTCATAGGCGCGCGCGCCCAGCGCCACATGCACCCGATCCAAGCTCATGCCCTCTCCTGCGTCAACACATCCGGGCGCAGACTGAGCTTTTCCAGCACTGCCTGCGCCATATCGGCAATCGCATAGCGCGCATCGGCCTCGACCACCAGATCGGCCTGCGCGTAATGCGGCTCGCGCGCGGCCAGCAAACCGGCAAGCGTGGCGCGCGGATCGGGGGTGTGCAACAGCGGGCGGGTGGTCTTGTGGCGCACCCGCGACCAGAGCAGATCGAGATCGGCCTTGAGCCAGACCGCCACGCCTTCCTCGGAAATCCGCGCGCGGGTGGCCGCGTTCAGATAAGCCCCGCCGCCCACTGAAAGCACCCCGGGCGCGCCGCGCAGCAACCGTGCGATCACCTCGGCCTCGCGGGCGCGGAAGAATTCCTCGCCGTCGCGCGCGAAAATCTCGGCAATGCTCATCTGCGCGGCGGCGACGATTTCCTCGTCCGAATCAAGAAACGGCACCCCCAACATCCGCGCAAGCTCCTTGCCCACGGCGGTCTTGCCGGCCCCCATCATGCCCACGAGCACCACAGTCTTGTGCAGTTTCATGCCGATGCCCTGCCCTTCGCGCCCTCACGCCTCACGTTTTCGTGGTCTGCCTGTTTATTGTCGTGTTAATGCGGCAATGTCGATGGCAAAACCCCGGACCCGCGTGTATCCCGCTGGCGCAAGAGAGGGCAGGCTGTTCCGAAAGGCAGGATCATGCGCTATATTTTCCGACTGGTGTTCATGCTCGTGTTTCTGGCCGCGCTGGCCGTGCTGGGCTACACATTCGTGGGCGATCTCTCGCCGCAGCGCGCGCCGGTCGAGTTGCCGATCACGCTGGAGGTGGATTGACCCCGACCCTGCATCGTATCGCCTGCCGACCGGCTGCCTTACTGGCGCTTGCGCTGATGCTTGTGCCTGCGTCTCTGGCCGCGCAGGATGAGACCGGCGCCCCGCTCAGCGCCATCGAATGGCTTGATCAGGCGCTCGCGACCCCCCTGCCCGAACCCAACCCAGACCCGGAGCCCCCGTCCCTGCCCGCGCTGAGTGACACGCCCGGCCCGGATGCCTTTGAGCCGATCACGGCCATTCCCCTCGAAACAGTCGAGATCGACGCGACGGGGCTGTTCCGCGCCGAGCGCATCGGCCTGCCGCGCAGCTTCTGGGGGCCCACGCCCCTGCCCGAGATCCTCGAGGCAGTGGCAGACCTGCCGCAGGACACGCTTCCTGGCGCGATGCGGCTGGGGCTGCGCGTGCTGATGGCCGAATTCGCCCCGCCCTGGAGCCTCGAACCCGATGAACGCGGGCAATTGCTGCAAGCGCGGGTCGAGCAGCTCATGGCGCAGGGCGCGCTGGAACAGGCCGGGCAGTTGATCGAGGCCGCGCCCGAACGCACGGCAAGCCTGAGCGCACTAGGTTTCGACATCGCGTTGCTTCTGGGCGAGGAGGACCGTGCCTGTGCCCAGATGCGCGGGCAGATCACCCCCGCATTCGGACAGGCGGCGCAGATTTTCTGCACCGCACGTGGGGGCGACTGGCAGGCCGCCCATGCCAGCCTCGCGGTGGCGCGCAGTCTGGGTCTGGTCAGCCCGACCGAGGCGCAGTTGCTGACCCGCTTTCTGGAGGAAGAGGAAGAAGAAACACTGCTGCCCCCGCCGCAGGAGATGACCCCGCTCGCCTGGCGGATCATGGAGGCGCTGGGCGATCCGGTCGTCACCGCGACATTGCCGGTGGCCTATGCCCATGCCGATCTGCGCGGCACCAGCGGCTGGCGCGCGCAGCTTGACGCCGCCGAACGGCTGACCCGCGCGGGCGTGATGCAGCCCAACCGGCTGCTGGGGCTCTATACCGAGCGCCGCGCCGCCGCCTCGGGTGGGCTGTGGGAGCGTGTGCGCGCCATGCAGGCGCTGGAGCAGGCGATCTCTGCGCGCGATCCGGGCCGCACCGGGGAGGCCCTGCTTGCGGCCTGGCCGCTTTTTGTCGCAGTGGAGCTGGAACAGCCCTTCGCCGAGATGGTGGCCACAGATCTTGCTGATATGCCGCTGAACGGGCCTGCTGCCAAGACGCTGTGGAAACTCCTGCTGCTGGCACAGGCCGCCCCCGAGCGCGCCGCGCAACTGGCCCCGCAGACCGATCTGGCGAGATTCGTCATGGCGCTGGCCGGGGGCAATGATCTGCCTGCCTTGAGCAGCCCCGCGCTGGCCGAGGCGATCGGGCTGGCCTACGACCCCGACGCCATGCCCGAGGCGCTCGCGGCGCAGGTCGAGGCGGGCGCATTGGGGCGTATCCTCTTTGACGCCTTCGACAATATCGCCGATGCCGCAGCGGGCGATCTGCACGCGGCCACGCGCGCGCTGCAACGCCTGCGCGCTCTGGGGCTCGAACAGGAGGCCCGCCAGATCGGGGTGGAACTGCTGCTGCTGGAACGGCGGGGCTAGCCGATGGCGGGGGCAGACGCGCAGCGCTGGATTGTCACCTTCCTCGAGGCCAGCGCCGCCGAGAGCGGGGCCGCGCGCAATACCCAGCTTGCCTATGGCCGCGACCTGCGCGCCTTTGCCGACTGGGCCGCGCGGGGTGGGCTGGATATCGCTGGCCTGACCCGCAACGATATCGAAGCCTATCTGGTGCATTGCGAGGCCGAGGGGCTGGCGCAATCCACCCGCGCGCGCAGGCTGTCCTCGATCCGCCAGTTGTTCCGCTTTGCCTATGCCGAGGGCTGGCGCGCGGATGACCCTGCCAGCCGCATCACCGGCCCCGGCAAGTCGAAACACCTGCCCGCCACGCTCAGCCCCGCCGAGGTCGAGGCGCTGTTGGCCGCTGCGCGCGAGACCGGGCGCAGCGCGGGTGAGCGCGCGCGCAACACCTGCCTGATGGAACTGCTCTACGCCACCGGGCTGCGGGTCAGCGAGCTGGTCAGCCTGCCGGTGGCCGCCGTGATGGGCGATCCGCGCATGATCCTGGTGCGCGGCAAGGGGGGCAAGGAACGCATGGTGCCGCTTTCAGCACCGGCGCGCACCGCGCTGGCCGCGTGGCTGGAACACTGGCAGGCCGAGGCCGAGGCGCTGCGCGCGCGCCGCCTGCCCGCGCCGCGCTTCCTGTTTCCGTCGCGCGGGCGCGCGGGCCATTTCAGCCGCGTCGGCTTCTATCTGCTGCTTAAGGAAATCGCGCTGCGCGCGGGGCTCGATCCGGCCCGGATCAGCCCGCATGTGCTGCGCCACGCCTTCGCCACGCATCTGCTGGCCGGAGGGGCCGATCTGCGCGCGATCCAGACCCTGCTGGGCCATGCCGATGTCTCGACCACCGAGATCTACACCCATGTGCTGGAAGCGCGCCTGAAATCGCTGGTGCTCGACCATCACCCGTTGTCGAAACCCTGAAGGCAGGCGACTCGCGGGGCGCAGTTGCGTCATGCCCCTTTTCTCAAGCGCGCGCCCCCGCAAAGCGCCCTCGGGCCGTGGG
>SKIF01000065.1 GCA_007116575.1 Paracoccaceae bacterium | reverse complement strand
TGGGCGGGCGGGCCGTTTGCGGGCGCGGGCGGCAGCGGCGGGGCCTTACCTTTCGTCAGTGAAAATCGCGGCTGGGAAACAGCAGTTTCGCCTGTTCGCGCGGGTGGCGCACGGCGCGCGGCTGGCGCAGCGGCACCGGACGGCGCGCCTCGTCCGACCGTCCGACCGTGGGGTCGATCACACCGCGCCCCATCGCGCCCAGCCGGTCCGAAAGGTCACTCAGGCTCTCGGCAATCACATGCACCACTGCGCCCTCGCGCTGCACCCGCCCCCGCACCCGCACCAGCCGACCGCCGATCACCGTGCGGCGGTGGCGCGCGTAGACCTTGGGCCAGACCACGATATTGCTCACCCCGGTCTCGTCCTCCAGCGTCATGAAGATCACCCCCGAGGCGGTGCCGGGGCGCTGGCGGGTGATCACCAGCCCGCAAACCTCGACCCGGCCCGTGGCCGTCATCAGCCCTTCATGCGGCGTGAGCCCCGGCAGGACTGGGCGCAGCAGTTCCATCGGATGCGCCCGAAGCGACAGCCGCAGCGCGAGGTAATCCTCGACCACCGCCTCGCCAAGCGAGAGCGCGGGCAGGCTGACCGGGGCCTCGGCTATGCCCTCATCATCGAAGCCTGCGGCAAACAGCGGCAGAGGCTTCGGCGCGCGCAGCGCGCGCACCGCCCAGAGCGCCTCGCGCCGCGCCAGCCCCATGCAGGCCAGCGCATCGGCCTCGGCCAGCCGCGTCAAAGCGGCCTGCGGCACGCCCGCTCGCCGCCACAGGCTCTCGGCATCGGGGTAGCCATTGCCGCGTGCGGCCACGATCCACGCGGCATCCTCTTCGCCCATCCCGCGCACCTGCCGGAACCCCAGCCGCAGCGCGAGCTTCCCGTCGGCGCGCCGTTCCAGCGTACAGTCCCAGTCGGAGTGATTGACCGAGACAGGCCGGACCTCCACCCCATGTTCGCGCGCATCGCGCACGATCTGGGCAGGGGCGTAAAACCCCATCGGCTGGGAGTTCAGGAGCGCGCAGGCGAAGGCCGCCGGGTGATGGCGCTTGAGCCACGCGGACGCATAGACCAGCAGCGCGAAGCTGGCCGCGTGGCTCTCGGGGAAGCCATATTCGCCGAACCCCTCGATCTGAGCGAAACAGGCCTCTGCAAAAGCCGCCTCATAACCGCGCTCGGCCATCCCTGCCAGAAACCGGTCGCGGAAGCTGCCGATGGTGCCCATGCGCTTGAAGGTCGCGAGCGAGCGGCGCAGGCGGTCGGCCTCTTCGGGCGAGAACCCTGCCGCGACCACGGCGATCTGCATCGCCTGTTCCTGAAACAGCGGCACGCCCAGCGTGCGCTCCAGCACTCCGCGCAATTCGGGCGAGGGCAGATGCACGGCCTCTTTCCCCTGCCGCCGCCGGATATAGGGATGCACCATGCCGCCCTGAATCGGGCCGGGCCGGACGATTGCAACCTCGATCACCAGATCATAAAGGCAGCGGGGCCGCATCCGGGGCAGGAAGTTCATCTGCGCGCGGGATTCGACCTGAAAGACGCCAATCGCATCGGCGCGGCACAGCATGTCATAGGTGGCGCTGTCCTCGCGCGGCAGGGTCTCCAGCGTGAAGCGCGGCCCGCCATGCAGGGCCACCAGGTCGAAGCATTTGCGAATGCAGGTCAGCATGCCGAGGCTGAGCACATCGACTTTCAGGATGCCCAGCGCGTTGATGTCATCCTTGTCCCATTCGATGACCGTGCGCCCTTCCATCGCGGCGTTCTCGATAGGGCAAAGCGCATCCAGCCGCCCCTTGGTGATAACGAAGCCACCGACATGCTGGCTCAGATGGCGCGGGAAGCCGATGATCTCGGCAATCAGCGCCATGGTCTGCGCCAGACGCGGCGCGTCCGGGTCCAGCCCCAACTCGCGCAACCGCTCGGGCGCGGGCGGGCCGGAGCGCCAGCCCATCGAGGACGATGCCAGCGCCGAGACCACATCCACTGACAGCCCCATCACCTTGCCCACCTCGCGCACTGCCGCGCGAGAGCGGAAATGGATCACGGTCGCCGTCAGCCCGGCGCGGTCGCGCCCGTAGCGCTCATAAATCCACTGGATGACCTCCTCGCGCCGCTCATGCTCGAAATCCACGTCAATATCGGGCGGTTCGCCGCGCGCCTCGGACATGAAGCGCTCGAACACCATCGAGATCGTGTCGGGCGGGACCTCGGTGATACCCAACGCATAGCAGATCACCGAATTCGCCGCCGAGCCCCGCCCCTGACAGAGAATCCCCCGCCCGCGCGCGAAATCGACAATGTCATGCACGGTCAGGAAATAGGCGGCAAAACCCAGATTGGCGATGATCCGCAATTCCTTCTCGACCTTGGCCATGGTCTCGGGCGGCGTGCCATTCGGAAAGCGCCGCCACAGCCCGTCGCGCACCAGCCGCTCCAGCCGGGTCTGGGCGGGTTCACCATCGCTGATCTCGTCGGGGTATTCATACGAGAGCTCATCAAGGCTGAAGGCACAGCGGTCGGCAATCTCGAGCGTGCGGCGGATCGCGGCAGGGTAGAGCGCGAAGAGCCGCGCCATCTCGGCGGGCGATTTCAGCCGCGCCTCGGCATTGGGCAGGGCGCGCGCGCCAAGCGTGTCGATGGTGCAGCCGACCCGCAGGCAGGTCAGCGCATCGGCCAGCCTGCGCCGCCGCGCTGCATGCATGAGCACATCCCCCAGCGCCACCATGGGCAGCGCCAGCGCGTCTGCCATGCGCGCGCGCGCGGCCAGCCGCGCGGCATCGCGCCCGTCATAGCGCGGTACGGCCCCGAGATAGGCATTGCCCGGGAAGGTCCGCGCGATGGCGCGGATCTGCGCGCTTGCCTGCCCGTCGGGCCGTTCGGGCGGCAGCGCGATCAACACCATATCACGCGCGCGCGCCAGCAGATCGGCCTGTCGCAAATCGCATTGCCCCTTGGCCGCGCGGCGCTTGCCAAGGCTCAGCAGTTGCGACAGCCCGGAATAGCCCGCGCGGTCCAGCGGCAGCGCCAGCCACTCCACGGCACTGTCCGTCAGCACCAGCCGCGCGCCCACGATCAGCCTGGGCAGGGGGCCATCCGGCACCGGCAGCCCCGCACCCGCCTCGGTGTGGCGGCTGGAGGTGTCGGTCTGGCGATGCGAGCGGATGGCCAGCGCCTCGGCCCGCGCGCGCCCCATTTCACCCAGGGCGACATGCGCGCGCACCACCCCCGCCAGCGAGTTGCGATCCGTGATGGCAATGGCCGCAAGCCCCAGTTCCGCTGCGCGCGCAACCAGTTCCTCGGGATGCGAGGCCCCGTGCAGGAAGGTGAAATTCGAGGTCACGCACAGCTCGGCATAGCCGTGCAGATCAGTATCCGACATGCGCCAGTCCGGCCTGTAAATCAGATATGTTCTATAAATGTTCCAAGCTCTTCAGACAAGGCATCCATCATAGGTCCAGATGTCGCAGCGCAGATGCGCCGCGCCCCCATGCCTCATCTTGCCAGAAATGCTCGATCCCCGACCGGGTCCTGACCTGATCGCCCGCGACAGCGATGCTGTGGTGGTGCAGGCCCGCTTCCGGCGAATGCCATGCACCCGCCGGGCACAACGCTTTCAGGCCTGCGCGACAGCGCAGGCCCGCTCACACCAGTCCAGTATAGCCCCCGTCTGCGGGGCGACTGATTCGGCCAGCCCCTCGCTGAAGGTCAGGAAGCCGTCGCGATTGGCTGCATTCACTGCGGTCAGAACGGGAATCCCCTCTGCCAGCGCATGCCCGATCGCCCGGCGGAAGCCGCGCCCTTCGATCTCGGTCTTGCCGAATTTATTGACGATCAGAAGCTGCGGGCGTGCCTCCAGCGCGCGCTCGACCAGCCCGACCGCCTGCTCCAGCCCGGTCGGGTCCAGTCGGCAGCCGCGCGCATGAGGTCCGAGATTCTGGCTGATGCGCAGAACATGGTCGTGACCAAGCACCGCAAGGTCCATGTCGCACCGGCCTGCGCGCGCATTCTCGCGGTTGATCTGGATCACCCCGGCCACGATGCGTCCCCGCGCGCGCAGCGTCTGCGCAGTCTCGGCCAGCAGCGTATCCGCCACACCGCGCCCTTCCGCGATCACATAGCCCAGCATGGACCTGCCCTTTCGCCACTCCCATGTTATATGCCACATAATACAGCGCCGCCCGCAGGACCAGCCAGCAATGCCCCAGCCGCCAAACCCGTTCCCCGACCCGACCAATCCCCGCCTGACCCGCGCGCTCGTCGGATATGACCAGACCGGCACGCGGCAGGACATCCGCGTGGTCGAAGAACGTCCGCTGACGATCTTCCTCAATGCGCAGGAGATCGTCACCGCCATGACCATCGGCGATTACCCCGAATACCTGGCGCTGGGTTTCCTGCGCAATCAGGGCATGTTGCACCCCGATGATACTGTGACCGGTGTCGAGTATGACGAAGAACTCGAGGTCGTCGTGGTGCGCACCGCGCGCCAGACCAGCTATGAGGAAAAGACCCGCAAGAAGACGCGCACCTCGGGCTGCGCGGTGGGGACCGTGTTCGGCGACATGATGGAGGGGCTGGAGGGGCTGACCCTTCCGAAGGCGAAATTGCGCACAAGCTGGCTCTATACGCTGGCGCGCGAGATCAACATGATGCCCTCGCTCTATCTCGAGGCGGGCGCGATTCACGGCACGGTGCTGTGCCAACGCGACCAGCCCCTGATCTATATGGAAGATGTCGGGCGTCACAATGCGGTGGACAAGGTCGCGGGCTGGATGTTCCGGCACGGTGTCGGCGGGGCGGACAAGATCCTTTACACCACGGGGCGACTGACCTCCGAAATGGTGATCAAGACCGCGCAGATGGGCATTCCGGTGCTCGCCTCGCGCTCGGGCTTCACGGCCTGGGGGGTCGAGATTGCGCGGCAGGTGGGGCTGACGCTGATCGGGCGGATGCGCGGGCAGCGATTCCTCTGCCTTTCGGGCGAAGAGCGGCTGCTGCGCGATGCCGACCTTGCCCATGTGCCCGAGGAAGGGCGCAAGCATCGCCGCAAGGGGGCAGAGGCATGAGCCCGCCCCTTGGTGTCATCCTCGCGGGCGGGCAAGCCACGCGCATGGGCGGAGGCGACAAGGGGCTGCGTGTTGTTGCGGGCAGGCCGTTGCTGGCGCATGTGATCGACCGGCTTTCGCTGCAGGTGGGGGGGATGGCGCTCAATGCCAATGGCGATCCCGCGCGGTTTTCGGGCTTCGGTCTGGCTGTGGTGGCCGATTCGCTGCCCGATTGGCCAGGGCCGCTGGCAGGGGTGCTGGCCGGGATGGACTGGGCCGCGGCGCAAGGCGCCGAGGCGGTTGTGTCGGTCGCCGCCGATACGCCGTTTTTCCCCCGCGATCTGGTGGCGCGACTGCAGGATGCTGCCGCGCCCTCGGGGCTCGCGCTCGCAGCGACGCGTGACGCAGAGAGCGGCAAGCTCTGGCGGCATCCGACCTTTGGCCTCTGGCCCGTGGGCCTGCGCGACGACCTGCGCGCCGCGCTTCAAGGCGGGCTGCGCAAGGTCGTGCTCTGGACCGACCGGCATGGCGCAGGGCTGGCCGAATTCGATACAGCCCCTTTCGACCCGTTCTTCAACATCAACACGCCGCAGGATATGGCTGTCGCTGAAAAGCTTGCAGAGATGGCATGACGCATTACGGGGTCACAGGCTGGAAAAACACCGGCAAGACCGGGCTGATGGAGCGGCTGGTCGTGGAAATGGTCGCGCGGGGGCTGACAGTCTCGACCATAAAGCACGCGCATCATGACACCGAGATCGACCATCCCGGTCGCGACAGCTATCGCCATCGGCAGGCGGGCGCGCATGAGGTCGTGCTCTCTTCGCCGGTCCGCTGGGCGGTGATGCATGAATTGCGCGGCGCACCCGAGCCGCCGCTCGAGGCGCTGCTGGCGCGGCTCAGCCCGGTCGATCTGGTGCTGATCGAGGGCTACAAACGCAGCGCCCATCCCAAGATCGAGGCCCATCGCGCCGAAACCAACCCCCCCCTGCTCGCCCCCGACAACCCCACGATCCGCGCTGTCGCCTCGGATACCACGCTCGACGGGCTGCATGTCCCGGTCCTGCCGCTGGATGACACAGGCGCGATTGCCGATTTCATCCTGCGCGATCTGGGGCTGATCCGATGAGCCGGTTTGACCATGTGCTGGTTCTCGACTGGTCCGCCAATTCCACCCCCAAACGCGGCGCGGATTCGATTTGGATTGGCACTGCGGGGGCAGGGGACGGCGCA
>SKIF01000099.1 GCA_007116575.1 Paracoccaceae bacterium | reverse complement strand
GCCTGAGCCTGAGCCTGAGCCTGAGCCTGAGCCTGAGCCTGAGCCTGAGCCTGAGCCTGAGCCTGAGCCTGAGCCTGAGAAAGCGACCATGGCCCCTGCCCCGGTGCAAGCCTTTTCCGCGCCGCCGCGCAACGCTTTCGCCAATCTCGATGCGCCCGCGCGGTCGCGTCCCCTGCGCGCCAGTGCCTTGGCCCATGCGCTGCGCGTGGCACCGCCCGCAGCCCAACAGCTTGCCCGCGCGGCCCCTGCCCTTGCCCGGCTTGAGGCACTGCTCAAAAAGATGGGCAGTGACGCCTGAGCGCCACGGCCCGCTTGCGATTTCACCCTTGTCCTCGGGCGGAAATCTTGTAGACAGGCGCCAAGACACGTCGGGCTATGGCGCAGTCTGGTAGCGCGTCCGTCTGGGGGACGGAAGGTCGCAGGTTCAAGTCCTGCTAGCCCGACCACTTCCCGTTCTTCCTCGCAGACCGACCCGGTGACGCAATCAGCGTTTCATCGCCGATTCGAAGGCCGAAGCCATATCGTTCCAGGTTTTCTCCATACCGGCGCGAATATCTTCCCAGGCTTTCTCATTGCTGTCGCGCGCCTCGCGCAGCTTGGCCTCGAAGGCGTCGCGCTGGGATTTCATCTCGTTCAACTGGGTCTCGTACTGGCCCTTCATATCGGCCTGTGCAGCCCGCGCCTTGGCCTCGTATTTTGAAATCTCTGCATTCCACTCATCAATTCTGGCCTTGGTCTTTTCGATAAAGGTATCACGGTCCATGTGGTCCTCCTTTGCAATAAGCTTGTGACTTTGAGGTAAGAAAGGTCTCGGGGCCTTACAACCCTCGGGCACTCGGGGTGCGCACTGCCCTTCCCCCGCGCAGGGGGTTTCGCTAAGACAGCAGAACAAGAATCGGGTCAGCGCGGCTCAGGGAGGCGGCATGTCACAGATCGGAGTCCTGCCCGCGCAGAGTTTGCGCGCGATGATCGCGCAAGGCGCGATTTCAGCCAGCTCGCCCGTCGAGGACGCCCAGATCCAGCCTGCGAGCCTCGATCTGCGGCTTGGCACGCGCGCATGGCGGGTGCGGGCCTCGTTTCTGGCGGGCAAGGGGCGGCGCGTGGCGGATCGGCTGGCGCAGTTCGAGATGCACCAGATGAATCTGGGTGCAGGCGCAGTGCTGGAAAAGGGCTGCGTCTATGTCGTGCCGCTGATGGAATCGCTCGCGCTGCCCGAAGGAATTCAGGCGGTGGCGAACGCAAAAAGTTCGACCGGGCGGCTGGACCTGCTGACCCGCGTCATCACCGATGACGGCACCGAATTCGACCGCGTGCCCGATGGCTATGCCGGCCCGCTTTTTGCCGAAATCTGCCCGCGCTCTTTCTCGGTGCTGGTCCGGCCCGGTATGCGGCTGAACCAGATCCGTTTCCGGCGCGGTCATGCCGTGCTGAGTGATGCCGAGCTTTCCGCCCTGCACGACGCCGAGACACTGGTGCCCGGCGAACCGGTGATTTCCGAAGGGCTGGGATTCTCGGTCGATCTGCGCCCCGCGCAGGGCACGCTGGTGGGCTACCGTGCCAAACCGCATACCGGCGTGATCGACCTTGACCGGATCGGGGCCTATGCGCCGGGTGATTTCTGGGAAGACCTGTACAGCAAGGACGGGCAGGTGATCCTTGATCCGGGCGCTTTCTATATCCTCGTGAGCCGCGAATCTGTCCATATCCCGCCCGATTATGCCGCCGAGATGGCCCCCTATCTGGCCATGGTGGGCGAGTTCCGGGTGCATTATGCAGGCTTTTTCGACCCCGGTTTCGGCCATGCCGCTGCCGGAGGCACCGGCGCGCGCGGCGTGCTGGAAGTGCGTTGCCACGAAGCGCCCTTCGTGCTGGAACATGGCCAGATCGTGGGGCGGCTGGTCTATGAGCGGATGGCGGCGCGGCCCGAGCGGGTTTATGGCGCAGAGATGGCCTCGAACTATCAAGGCCAGGGCCTGAAGCTCTCGAAACATTTCAAGACCTTGTAAGCCATGCTTGAACTTGTTGATACAGCTTTCCTGATCACCGCCTTTGTCACGCTCTTCGTGATCATCGACCCGATCGGCACGGCACCGCTTTTCGTCGCGCTGACCCAGGGCATGGACGCGCGCAAGCGGCGCGCGATAGGCTTGCGCGCCTGTGTCATCGCCGCGCTGCTCCTGGCCTTTTTCGGGGTCGCGGGCGAGGATTTTCTGGCCTTCATCGGCATTTCCATGCCGGCCTTTCAGATCGCGGGAGGGATCCTGCTGTTCCTGACCGCGCTCGACATGCTGTTTGATCGCCGCACCCAGCGCCGCGCGGGCCATGCCGATGAGGGCAGCGGGGCGCAGGCCGATGACCCGTCAGTGTTCCCGCTGGCCATGCCGCTGATCGCGGGGCCAGGGGCGATGGCCTCGATGGTGCTGCTGATCGGCGAGACGGGGCGCAGCGCGCAGGGCATGGCGCTGGTGACGGGCGTCATGCTCGTGGTCATCCTGCTGGTCTTTATTGCGTTTCTACTGGCAGTCCCCATCGAGCGGATGCTGCGGCGCACCGGAACGATGGTGATGACGCGGCTGTTCGGGCTGCTGCTGGCCGCGCTTTCGGTGCAATTCGTGCTCAATGGCGCAACGGCCATCGGCATCCTGCCCGAGGTGAGCGGCGGGCTATGACGCCCGCCCTGCCCGCTACTCTGCGGCCGAGGGATTGATGTCCGACCCGGATCCGGCTTCCGAGGCGGTCTTGCGCGGCTTGCGGGCCACACGACGCGTTTTTGGCGCATCCTCGCCCTCAGCACCCTCGGTGCCCTGTTTGGGTTTGCGCGGCTTGCGCCGGTTTGCGGGCTTGTCCTCACTCGGCTGCGGCTCGGCCTGTGGCTGTGCGGCGCGGCTCTCGGGCGTCTCGACCAGTGCGGGTTCCTCACTGGCGGCGACATCCTGAACGGCAAAGGCCTCGCGCGCGGCACCATTGCGCGCATTGCTCTCGGCGTCGTTCTCATCGTCGTTGCGGCGCTGCTCGTTGCGGCGCTGGTTGTTCTGCTGGCGCTCGTCGTGCTGTTGGCGGTTGCGCTCGTCCTGCTGCTGGCGGCGGGCTTCCTGCTCGGCCTGCAACTCGCGCTGCGCCTGCGCCAGTAGGCGTGTGTAATGCTCTGCGTGCTGCTGGAAATTCTCGGCCGCCACGCGGTCATTCGATAGCTGCGCATCGCGTGCGAGCACCTGATATTTCTCGATGATCTGCTGCGGCGTGCCGCGCACCTTGCCCTCTGGGCCTGAACTGTCGAAGACGCGGTTAACGATATTGCCAAGCGACTTGGGGCGGTTCCCCTTCGAACGCGAGCGTTTACTGGTTGATCTCATGCTTTAAACTGTCCTGCCTGAACGGGCATGTCGCGCAGCAGTTCTGTCACAAGACCATCTTGGCCAAAGGACACTTGCTGCGGATGGAGGTCTCAGGCGCGGGCCGTAACCCGTTACGCGCCTGTGTGCTGTCTCTGCCATGCAAATTCCTGCATGGCAAGCCCTCTCGCAAGAAAACAAGGCATTTTCACCTTTGTGTCGCAAGAATTGGCAAGGATCGGCCTTAATCGCGGCGGCCAGTGACCACGCGGTCCTTGCCCGAGAGGTCACGCAGAACGGCCACATCGCGCAATCCGGCCTGTGCGAACAGCGCCGCGACCGCCGCACCCTGTTGCCACCCGATCTCGACCATCAGCCCGCCGCCCGAGGCCAGATAAGCCGTGGCCTCTGCGCATATGAGGCGATAGGCCGCGAGCCCGTTGCCCTCGCACCCGTCCGGCACCAGTGCGGCGCGCGGCTCCCAGTCGCGCAGCTCGGGGGCAAGGGACGCGAATTCCCCGGCACCGATATAGGGCGGATTGGCCACGACGAGGTCGAACTGGCCAGTGACAGCGCTGAACCAGTCCGATTGACCGAACTCCGCGCGCGCTTCCAGCCCCAGCGCGCGCGCATTCACGCGCGCGACTGCCAGCGCTGCAGCCGAGATATCCACCCCCAGCCCCCGCGCTTGTCCCCGCTCGGCCAGCAGCGTCAGCAGGATCACCCCGCTGCCCGTGCCCAGATCAAGCACCCGCTCGAAAGGCCGCGCCAGCGCGGCCTCGATCAGCGTCTCGGTTTCGGGGCGGGGGTCGAGCACATCGGGAGTCACGCGGAACGAACGCCCCCAGAACAGCCGCTTGCCGATGATCTGCGCGACGGGCTGGCGGGATTCGCGCGCGGCGATGGCGGCGCGGAAACCAGTCATCTGCGCCTCGGTCATCGCGTCGCCCATCGCCAGCAGTAGCCGGTCGGGGGCGAGGCCCAGCGCATGGGCCAGCAAGCGCCGCGCATCGCCCGGCGCCCCCTCGATCTGCGCCGCCTGCAACCGCGCCACCCCTTCGGCCAGCGCGTCCGAGACGCGCATCATGCCTCCATCGCAGCGAGGCGCGCCGCCTGATCGGCTGCCACCAGCGCGTCAATCACCTCGTCGAGATCACCCTGCATGACCGCGTCGAGGCGATAAAGCGTCAGGTTGATGCGATGATCGGTCATGCGCCCTTGCGGGAAATTATAGGTGCGGATGCGCTCGGAGCGGTCGCCCGAGCCCACCTGCGCGCGCCGATCCTCGGCGCGGGCCGCGTCCGCGCGCTGGCGTTCCATGTCATAGAGCTTGGCGCGCAGCACGGCCATCGCAATCGCGCGGTTCTGGTGCTGCGACTTCTCGGACGAGGTGACAACGATCCCCGTTGGCAAATGCGTGATCCGCACCGCCGAATCGGTCGTGTTGACATGCTGCCCGCCCGCGCCGGAGGCGCGCATCGTGTCGATGCGGATATCCTGCGCGGGGATGTCGATATCGACCTCTTCGGCCTCGGGCAACACCGCGACTGTGGCCGCCGAGGTATGGATCCGCCCGCCCGATTCGGTGACGGGGACGCGCTGCACGCGGTGCACGCCGGATTCGTATTTCAGCCGTGCAAACACCCCCTCGCCCGCTATCCGCAGCACGGCCTCGCGCAATCCGCCAAGTTCGGTTTCCGACAGGCTGACCACCTGCACCTGCCAGCCCCGCGCCTCGGCATGGCGCTGATACATGCGCATCAGATCTGCGGCGAAGAGGCTGGCCTCTTCGCCGCCCGTGCCGGGGCGCAACTCGATCAGCGCAGGACGGGCATCGGCGGCATCTTTCGGCAAAAGCGCCAGCCGCAGCGCGTGTTCCAGATCGGGCAGTTCCGTCTCGAGACGCGCCAGTTCTTCTTCGGCCAGCGCGCGCATCTCGGGGTCATTCAGCATCGCGCGCGCCTCCTCGCGCTGCGCAACCGCGTCCTGCCAGGCGCCGATCTGCGCCACGACGGGTTTCAACTCGGCATATTCGCGCGTGATCGCGGCAATCTCGGACGGCTCGGCCCCTTCCATCAGACGGGCCTCGAGAAAGCCGAAACGGCGGGTGATCTGGTCTAGCGTCTGGGCGGCGAACATGGTGCCTCTGATGGCCAAATCCGCCCCCCCGGTCAAGCCCGCGCTGGACGCTCCTGCGCACAGGCCCTAAGAGTGGTGGCAGGCGCATGGCGCTGAAGGAGCAGGACAAGGGGACAATGGACGATCTCGCCGCGTATCTCGACACGGCTTTCTGGATATCAGCGGGCGCAATCCTTCTGCTGCTGGTGATCTCGGGATTCTTTTCGGGCTCCGAGACGGCGCTGACGGCCTCGAGCCGGGGCAAGCTGAAGGCACAGGCCGACAAGGGCGATGCGGGGGCCGAGCGCGCGCTGGAACTGACCGAGGATAACGAGCGCATGATCGGCGCGATCCTCCTGGGCAACAATCTGGTCAATATCCTGGCCGCCTCGCTGGCCACGGCGCTGTTCACGCGGCTATTCGGGGATGGGGGCGTGGCGCTGGCCACGCTGGTGATGACGCTGCTGGTGCTGGTCTTTGCCGAGGTTCTGCCCAAGACCTATGCCATCTCGAACCCGGAAACGGCTGCGACACGCGTCTCGCGCGTGCTGCGCTATGTGGTCGCCATCTTCTCGCCCATCGTCATGGTGGTGCGCTGGGTGGTGCGGCGCGTGCTGGCGCTCTTTGGCGTCAATATCGACCCTGACAGCAACATCATGTCAGTGCATGAGGAAATCGCTGGCACACTGGCGCTCGGCCATTCCACCGGATCAGTCGAGAAAGAGCATCGCGACCGGCTCCTGGGCGCACTCGATCTGTCCGAGCGCACGGTCGAGGAGATCATGCGTCATCGCAGCCAGATCGAAATCGTCAATGCCGATGACCCGGTCGAGGCGATCATCGCGCAATCCATCGCCTCGCCGCATTCGCGCCTGCCAATGTATCGCGAGGACCCCGAGAACATCATCGGCATCCTCTATTCGCGCGATCTGGTGCGCGAGATGCACCGGCTGGTCGTTGAGGCGGGTGGCGACTATTCCGCCACGCGCGGGCTTGATCTGGAGGCGCTTGCCCGCCCGCCCTATTTCGTGCCCGAAACCACACCGCTCGATGAGCAGATGCAGGAATTCCTGCGCCTGCGGCGGCATTTCGCGCTGGTGGTGGATGAATATGGCGCGCTGCACGGGCTGATCACGCTGGAGGATATTCTCGAAGAGATTGTCGGCGAGATCGAGGATGAATATGACACTGAGCTCGCGCCGGAGCTTGAAATCGGCGCAAATGGCGAGGTGAAGGTCGATGGCGCGATGACCATCCGCGACCTCAACCGCAGCATGGACTGGTCACTGCCCGACGAAGAGGCGGTCACGGTCGCGGGGCTGGTGATCCACGAGGCGCAGACCATTCCCGTGGAGGGACAGGTGTTTTCGTTCCACGGTTGCCGCTTCGTGATCCTGGAGCGCGAGGGCAACCGGATCACGCGGCTGAGCCTGCGCATGGTGGAGGGGTGAGCGCGGGACCGTTGCCGTTGAATTGAGTATTTTCGGCAAGAAAATGAACCGATTACGGGTGTTTCTCAAGCGGCCCTGCTGCCGGTCAGGGACAGAAAGACATCTTCGAGATCGGCTTCTTCGCTCGAAACATCCACGATCTGCCCGCCGGCACGGCTGACCGCGGCGAGGATCTCGCCTGCGCTGATCTTGCCGCGCGGGTAGATGATGGCAAGGCGTCCGTCGGGGCGGTGTTCCAGCGTTACCCCCTCGGGCAGATCGAGCGCGCCGGGCGTATCCTCCAGCCGCAACAGCAGGGTCTTGGCATCAAGCCGCCCCAGAAGCGCTTCGGTCCGGTCGCGCACCACAACCGCGCCGTGGTCGATGATGGCGATCTCGTCGCACATTTCCTGCGCTTCTTCCAGGTAATGCGTGGTCAGGATGATGGTCATGCCCTGCGCGTTGAGCGCGCGTACATTGGCCCAGAGCATCTGGCGCAGCTCGATATCCACCCCCGCCGTGGGCTCGTCGAGCACCAGCACCTGCGGGCCATGCACCAGCGCCTTGCCCAGCAAAAGCCGCCGCCGCATTCCCCCCGAGAGCGTGCGGGCATAGGCCCCGGCCTTGTCGCCCAGCCCGATCAGGTCGAGAATCTCATCGGTGCGCCGCAGGCGTTTGGGCACCCCGTAAAGCCCCGCCTGCACCTCGAGCGCGCCGCGCGGGGTGAAGAACGGGTCGATATTGAGCTCCTGCGGCATCACGCCGATGGCGGCGCGCGACTGGCGCGGGTTCACGTCCTGATCAAAGCCCCAGATCACGACGCGCCCGGCGGTTTTCGTCACCAGCCCCGCCAGAATGTTGATCAGCGTCGATTTGCCCGCCCCGTTCGGCCCCAGCAGCCCGAAGATGCTACCCGCGGGGATGCCAAGGTCCACCCCCTTCAGCGCCTCTTTCGGGGCGGAGCCCTTTTCACCTGCATAGGTCTTGCGCAGGCCGGTGATCTCGATGGCATTGGCGGTCATCTGCCTCTCCTGTCCTGTCTCACCCCGTACATAACCACTTCGGCGGCAATGAAAAGCGCATCCGCGGTGCACGGACTTGACCTGTGGCCGCACGCCCGTCACGCTGCGGGCATAGTCAGAGGAAGGGAAGAGGCCATGATTGAACTGATGACAAGTTTTCACGGGCGTATTCGGCGCGGACAATACTGGATGGGTCTCATTATTCTGGTGATCGCGGCGATCATCGTCATGGCCATTGTCGGGGCGCTTTTCGGCGAGTCCTTCTTCGGGCGTCTGCTGATCCTGCTGATCACGCTGGGGATGGTCTACCCCTGGGCCGCGCTCGGGGCCAAGCGGCTTGCCGACCGGGGGCAGCCGCCGCTGCCGAAACTGGCGATCTTTCTGGTGCCCGGCCTGCTGCTGACGATCATTGACACGTTTCAGATCGGATATCGCCCGATGCAGGGTCTGCCCGGAGCCGAAGGCATGATGATGATGCCTGGTATGATAAGCATCGTTCTGGGTGTGATCTCGCTGGGTGTGGGGATCTGGGCATTGATCGAACTGGGCCTCCTGAAGGGTGATCCGGAACCCAATGCCTATGGCCCGCCACCGGCCTGAGTGCCTTCGCGCTTGCCCGACAGGCCGCGCATCCTGTATGCATTGCGAAATCGCGGATGATAAGAGGCCACACGCATGACAGCCCCCACGAGTTTTGATCCCCCCGAGACCGAGATCGTCACCGCGACGCGCGTGTGCTGCGATGGTGGTGAAGGCGCGCTGGGGCATCCGCGTGTCTGGCTCTCGATCAGCCATGAGACGGGCATGGTCGAATGCCCCTATTGCGACAAGCGCTTCATCCATGAGGACCGGGCCGACAATCGCGCGGCCTGACTCTGGTCATTGGCGGGCTGATGGCTAGTATATGCGCCAGACAACACGGGGGCGCATATGACATTCGGCAAGGGCTGCCATCTGCATCTGATCGACGGATCGGCCTATATCTTCCGCGCCTATCACGCGCTGCCACCGCTGACGCGCAAGTCCGACGGGCTGCCGGTGGGGGCTGTCGCCGGGTTCTGCAACATGCTCTGGCGCTATCTGGGCGAGAATGACGCGAGCGCGGATGCACCCACCCATGCCGCCGTGATCTTCGACTATTCGTCCAAGACCTTCCGCAACGAGATCTACGACCAGTACAAGGCCAACCGCCCCGAGCCGCCCGAAGACCTGCGCCCGCAATTCCCGCTCACGCGCGACGCGTCCCGCGCCTTCAACCTCGCCACGATCGAGATCGAGGATTACGAGGCCGATGACATCATCGCCACGCTGGCGCGGCAAGCGCGCGAGGCGGGCGGGCGCGTGACAATCATCTCGTCCGACAAGGATCTGATGCAGCTTGTGGGCGACGGGGTCGAGATGCTGGATGCGATGAAGAACAAGCGCATCGGCGTCGGGGAAGTGGCCGAGAAATTCGGTGTGGGGCCCGAGCGCGTGGTCGATGTGCAGGCATTGGCGGGCGATTCGGTCGATAATGTGCCGGGCGCGCCGGGAATCGGGGTAAAGACCGCCGCCCTCCTGATCAATGAATATGGCGATCTGGAAACGCTCTTGGAGCGTGCGGACGAGATCAAGCAGCCCAAGCGCCGCGCCGCACTTCTCGACAATGCCGAGCAGATCCGCATTTCCAAACGGCTGGTGATGCTCGATGACCAGACGCCGCTGGATCTCACCCTCGATGATCTGGACGTGCGCGCGCCCGAGCCCGAGGCGCTGCTGGGCTTTCTGAATGATATGGAGTTCCGCACCCTCACGCGGCGCGTGGCCGAACGGTTTGACATGGCCCCGCCTCCGGCCTCGGAGCCTGCGGCTACGCCTGATGCGCCCTCAACGCCCGAGGCCCCCGCGATGACCGCCTCCGATTATGTCTGCATCCGCGACATGGCCGATCTGGAGGCGTGGGTCGCGGAAATCCGCGAGCGTGGCTATGTCGCGGTCGATACCGAGACCACCTCGCTCGATGAGATGCGCGCGGAACTGGTGGGCATCTCGCTTTGCGTGGAGCCGGGGCGCGCGGCCTATATTCCGCTGGGCCATCGCGCGGGCGGGGGCGATCTGTTCGGCAGCACGGAGTTGCTTGCAGGGCAGTTGGGACTGGAGAAGGTGCTGGCTCTGCTGGGGCCAGTGCTGGAAGACCCGGCGATCCTGAAGATCGGCCAGAACATGAAATATGACGCCAAGATCTTTGCCGGACACGGCATCACCGTCGCGCCGATAGATGACACGATGCTGATGTCCTATGCCCTGCATGGGGGGCTGCACGGGCATGGTATGGATGCGCTTTCAGACCGCTATCTGAACCATCAGCCGATTGCGATCAAATCACTGCTGGGCGCGGGCAAATCCGCGATCACTTTCGACCGCGTCAGTATCGAAGATGCGACGCCCTATGCCGCCGAGGACGCCGAGATCACCTTGCGGCTGTGGCAGATCTTCAAGCCGCGCCTGCATGGCGCGCGGGTAACGCGGGTCTATGAGACGCTGGAGCGCCCGCTTGTGCCGGTGCTGGCGGCGATGGAACGGCACGGGATCAAGGTGGACCGAGAGGCGCTCTCGCGCATGTCGAACGCTTTCGCGCAGAAGATGGCGGGGCTGGAGGCCGAGATTCACGAACTGGCGGGCGAGAAATTCAATGTCGGAAGCCCCAAGCAACTGGGCGAGATCCTGTTCGATAAGATGGCGCTGGAGGGTGGCAAGAAGGGCAAGACCGGGGCCTACGCCACCGGAGCCGATGTGCTGGAGGATCTGGCCAGTGAAGGCCATGACCTGCCCGCGCGCGTGCTGGACTGGCGTCAGCTTTCCAAGCTGAAATCGACCTATACCGACGCGCTGCAGGAACATATCCACCCCGAGACAGGCCGCGTACATACCTCATACGTCATCACCGGGGCCGTGACGGGGCGGCTGGCCTCTACCGATCCGAACCTGCAGAATATCCCGATCCGCACCGAGGAAGGCCGGCGCATCCGCACGGCCTTTGTCGCCGAGCCGGGCAACCGGCTCGTGGCGCTCGATTACAGCCAGATCGAGCTGCGGATTCTGGCGCATGTGGCGGGGATCGACAGCCTCAAGGCAGCATTTCGCGAGGGGCAGGACATTCACGCAATGACCGCGTCCGAGATGTTCGGTGTACCGATGGACGAGATGACCCCCGAGGTGCGTCGCCGCGCCAAGGCGATCAATTTCGGGGTCATCTACGGGATTTCGGGCTTTGGCCTCGCGCGCAACCTGCGCATCCCGCGCGGAGAGGCGCAGGCCTTCATCGACACCTATTTCGAGCGCTTCCCCGGCATCCGCGCCTATATGGATGACACGATCGCCTATGCGAAACGCGAAGGTCGGGTCGAGACGCTGTTCGGGCGGCGCATCCACACGCCCGAGATCAATGCCAAGGGGCCAGCCGCCGGGTTTGCGCGCCGCGCGGCGATCAACGCGCCGATTCAAGGCACCGCGGCGGATATCATCCGCCGCGCGATGATCCGCGTGCCGGACGCGATTGCCGATCTGCCTGCCAAGATGCTCTTGCAGGTGCATGACGAACTGGTCTTCGAGGTCGCCGAAGATGCGGTCGACGCGACCATCGCGCGGATGCGCGAGGTGATGGCGGACGCGCCCGAGCCGGTGCTGCGGCTGGATGTACCACTGGTGGTGGATGCCGGAGTCGGCGCAAGCTGGGCCGAGGCCCATTGAGGTCGCCGGGTCTGCCCCTATGGGGCAGACCCGGCTTGGCATTCCTCAGGCGTGAATCGCCCCGTCGCCACAGGCGAGCGCCGCCTCGCGCACCGCCTCGGAATAGGTCGGGTGCGCATGACAGGTGCGCGCAAGGTCTTCGGCGGCCGCGCCGAATTCCATCGCCACGCAGATCTCGTGGATCAGATCGCCCGCATAGGGGCCGATGATATGCGCGCCGAGGATGCGATCAGTCTCCTTGTCGGCGAGAATCTTGACGAACCCGTCGCCCGCGAAATTCGCCTTCGCGCGGCCATTGCCCATGAAGCTGAACTTGCCCACCTTATAGGCGCGCCCGGCCTCTTTCAGGCTCTCCTCGGTCTCGCCCACTGACGCCACTTCGGGCCAGGTATAGATCACACCCGGAATGACACCGTAATTCACATGGCCCGCCTGCCCGGCGAGGATTTCGGCCACCGCCATGCCCTCATCCTCGGCCTTGTGGGCGAGCATCGGACCCTCGATCACATCGCCGATGGCATAGACGCCCTCGACGCTGGTCGCGTAATGCTTGTCGGTCGAGATCTGGCCACGCTCGGTCAGTTTGACGCCCAGCGCTTCCAGCCCCAGCCCGTCAGTGAAGGGCCGCCGCCCCGTGGCCAGCAGCACTGTGTCAGCGTCAATGGTGTGCTCGCTGTCATCCTTGCGCAAGCGGTAGGTGACCTTGGCTTTGGTCTTGAGCGCCTCGGCCTTCTGGACGGCAGCACCAAGAATGAACTCCATCCCCTGCTTCTTCAGCATGCGCTGGAAGGTTTTGGCGACCTCGCCATCATTGCCGGGAATGATGCGGTCGAGATATTCGATCACCGTCACCTCGGCCCCGAGGCGGGCAAAGACCGAACCCATCTCAAGCCCGATCACACCCGCGCCGATGACGATGAGTTTCTTCGGGATCTTGCCCAGTTCCAGCGCGCCGGTCGAGGTGACAATCACCTTCTCATCCACCTCGACCCCTTTGAGCGGGCTCGATTCCGAGCCCGAGGCGATGACAATCTTCTTCGTTTCATATGTGGTGTCACCCACCTGCACCTTGCCCGGCGCGGGGATTGAGGCCCAGCCCTTGAGCCAGTCGATCTTGTTCTTCTTGAACAGGAATTCGATGCCCTTGGTGTTCTGCCCGATCACGTCGGATTTGTAGCCCAGCATCTTCTTCCAGTCGGGTTTGGGTTTCGCCCCCGTCAGCCCCATGGCCTCGAAATTATGCTCGGCCTCGTGCAATTGATGCGTGGCATGCAGCAGCGCCTTGGAGGGGATGCAGCCGACATTGAGGCAGGTGCCGCCCAGGGTCTCGCGCCCCTCGACGCAGGCCACTTTCAGCCCGAGTTGCGCCGCGCGGATAGCGCAGACATAGCCGCCGGGGCCGGAACCGATGACGATCAGATCGTAGGACATGGGGTGTCTCCTGTTGTCAGGCGGAGAGGTGGGGGGCTGTCTGCCCCCCACACCCCCCGAGGATATTTGTGCAAGGATGAAGGCGCATCAGAAAAGGGCAACCAGCAAGATGGTCAGAGTGGACAGAAAGCCCAGGAACCAGATCAGCGAGCGCCAGGGGTTCAGCCCATAGGCATAGGCGGGGATATAGGCCAGGCGCGCGGCCAGATAGGTGAAGGCGCAGGCGGTGGTCAGCGCGGTGGATTTGTCGGCCAGGGTGATGACCGTGACGGCGATGGCGAACAGAATCAGCCCTTCGAAATGGTTCTGCATCGCGCGGCCAAGCCGGGCGGTGCGCTTGGACATCTGCTGGTCCGGTGGGAAGTCACGGCTGCCCGCCGTGTAGCGGGTGCCCAGTTCCAGATTGGCGGGGATGGCGTAGAGGATATACTGCACGGCTTGCAGCAGGGCGGCGAGAGTGAGGGCGGTGAGTTCGGGGGTCATGATTTCAGCGCAACATAGTCTGACAATTTTGCACCCAAGGCGACCTGCGGTCCCCACTTGCCGATACCAGATATGTCGACAACTTCAGCGATGGAACACGCTTCAAGCGCATCCGCGTTTGCGATCCCCCACAACACAACATGCGCGGCCTTGCTGCGCTCCGGAGCGTGGGAATAGGCAAGCGCCAAAGACCTTCCGAGTTCCTCAACTGTCATGCTTCCCTCTCGAAACCAAAGCAGGGCATCTCGTCACAGATGCCCTGCCTCGAGCGTCACAAATCCATCAACAACCGCCGCGGATCCTCCAGCGCCTCTTTCACCCGCACGAGGAAGGTCACGGCCCCTTTGCCGTCCACGATCCGGTGGTCGTAGCTGAGCGCCAGATACATCATCGGGCGCGCCACGATCTGGCCTTTCACCACCATCGGGCGTTCCTGAATCTTGTGCATCCCCAGAATGCCGGATTGCGGCGGGTTGAGGATGGGCGAGGACATCAGCGAGCCATAGACGCCGCCATTGGAAATGGTGAAGCTGCCGCCCTGCATCTCGGCCATGGTCAGCTTGCCATCGCGGGCGCGCTTGCCGAAATCGCCGATGGTCTTTTCGATCTCGGCAAAGCCCATCTTGTGCGCGTCGCGCAGCACCGGAACCACAAGGCCGGTGGGTGTGCCCACGGCCACACCCATATGGACGTAGTTCTTGTAGACGACATCGGTGCCGTCGATCTCGGCATTGACCTCGGGCACTTCCATCAGCGCATGGCAGCAGGCTTTCACGAAGAAGGACATGAAGCCCATCTTGACGCCGTGCTTCTTCTCGAACTGGTCCTTGTATTCGTTACGCAATTCCATGATGCCACCCATATCGGCCTCGTTATAGGTGGTGAGCATGGCAGCGGTGTTCTGCGCCTCTTTCAGCCGCCGCGCGATGGTCTGGCGCAAGCGGGTCATCTTGACGCGTTCCTCGCGGGCGGCGTCATCGGCGGGCACAGGGGCGCGGAGGGCCGGCTCTGCCTTGGGGGCCGGGGCCTGCGCGGCCGGGGCTTTGGCGGCGGCTTGTACATCCTCTTTCATGATGCGCCCGTCGCGACCGGTGCCAGTGACCTGATCGCGGCTCAGGCCTTTCTCGGCCATCAACTTCTTGGCCGAAGGCGCGTCTTCCACGTCACGGCCCGCAGCGGTCTCGCTGCTGGTGGCAGGGGCCTCGGACGATGTCGGCGCAGCCTCCCCGGCACTCCCGGAGATGACGGCGAGCTTTCCGCCAGCAGCGACCGTGCTGCCCTCTTCGGCCACGATCTCGGCCAGCACGCCTGCCGCCGGGGCGGGCACTTCGACCGAGACCTTGTCGGTTTCCAGCTCGCACAGCATTTCGTCCTGTTCAACCGAGTCGCCGGGTTGCTTGAACCAGCTTGCGACTGTTGCCTCGGACACGCTCTCGCCCAGCGCAGGGACCATGACATCGACGCTCTCAGCCTTCTCACTGTCCTTCGGTGCTGGTTTTGAGGCTTTCTCCGGGGTCGAGGGTGCATCAGAGGTGCCCGGCTCGGAGATCATGGCCAGCAATGCGTCGACGCCGACAGTATCGCCCTCGGCGGCGACGATCTCGCCCAGCGTTCCGGCAACTGGCGAGGGCACCTCTACCGTGACCTTGTCGGTCTCCAACTCGCAGAGCATCTCATCGACCGCGACAGCATCGCCGGGTTTCTTGAACCAGGTCGCAACTGTAGCTTCACTCACGCTTTCGCCCAGAGTGGGCACTCGAACTTCGGTGGACATGTCTTTGTTATCCCTCGATTTTAAGCGCGTCATCCACGAGCGCTTGCTGTTGTGCTTTGTGCTGGCTGGCAAGCCCGGTCGCGGGCGAGGCCGAGGCCGGGCGTCCGATATAGCGGGCGCGTTTCGACTTGCCTTTCAGACGACCCAGAACCCATTCGATATTGGGTTCGATAAAGCTCCAGGCCCCCTGGTTCTTGGGTTCTTCCTGACACCAGAGGATCTCTGCATTGGGGAAACGCTCCAGTTCCTTCAAAAGCGCCATGGCCGGGAAGGGGTAGAACTGTTCCACGCGCAGAAGATAGATGTCATCGATCCCGCGTGCGTCGCGCTCTTCGAGCAGGTCGAAATAGACCTTGCCCGAGCACATGACCACGCGCTTGATGGAATCGTCCGCCTTCAGCTTGGTGTCACTATTGCCCTTCTGCGCGTCATCCCAGAGCACGCGGTGGAAACTGGACCCTTCGGTGAAATCCTCGGCCTCGGAGATGCAGAGCTTGTGGCGCAGAAGAGATTTCGGCGTCATGAGCACCAGCGGTTTGCGGAAGCTGCGATGGATCTGGCGGCGCAGGATGTGGAAGTAATTGGCCGGCGTCGAGCAATTCGCCACGATCCAGTTATCCTGCCCGCACATCTGCAGGAAGCGTTCCAGACGCGCCGAAGAGTGTTCCGGCCCCTGCCCTTCGAACCCATGCGGCAACAGCATCACGAGCCCCGACATGCGCAGCCATTTGCTTTCGCCCGAGGAAATGAACTGGTCGAACATGATCTGCGCGCCATTGGCGAAATCGCCGAACTGTGCCTCCCACATGACCAATGCGTTGGGTTCAGCCAGCGAATAGCCATACTCAAAACCCAGCACGGCATATTCCGAGAGCATCGAGTCGATCACCTCGTAGCGCGCCTGCCCGTCCTTGATGTTGTTGAGCGGGTAATAACGGTCCTCGGTCTGCTGGTCGATGAAGGCCGAGTGACGCTGCGAAAACGTGCCGCGAGTCGAATCCTGACCAGCGAGGCGCACCGGGTAGCCCTCGGTCACCAGACTGCCGAAGGCCAACGCCTCGGCGGTGGCCCAGTCGAAACCGCGACCAGACGAGAACATTTCGGCCTTGGCGTCGAGTTGGCGCGCAACGGTCCGGTGGATGTTGAACCCGTCCGGGTAGCGCGTCAGCGCCGCGCCGAGTTCCTGCAAGGTCTCGGTAGAAATCGACGTCTGGCCACGCTGGTATTCCTCACCCTCGCGGTTCAGATGCGACCAGCGACCGTCGAGCCAGTCGGCCTTGTTGGGCTTGAAGGTCTTGCCGGACTCGAACTCGTCGTTCAGAAAGGCCTGAAACGCGGCCTTCATGTCCTCGATCTCGCCTTCGGGGATCAGCCCTTCAGCCACCAGCCGCTCGGTATAGAGTTGCAGAGTGGATTTGTGCTTCTTGATCCGCGTGTACATCGCCGGATTGGTGAACATGGGCTCGTCGCCCTCGTTATGGCCAAACCGGCGGTAGCAGAAGATGTCGAGCACGACATCCTTGAGGAATTTCTGCCGGAACTCTGTGGCAACACGCGCGGCATGGACCACCGCCTCGGGGTCATCGCCATTGACGTGGAAGATCGGCGCCTCGACCATCAGCGCGATATCGGTCGGATAGGGCGAGGAGCGCGAGAAATGCGGCGCAGTGGTAAAGCCGATCTGGTTGTTGACGATGATATGCATCGTCCCGCCCGTCCGGTGGCCGCGCAGCCCCGACAGGCCGAAGCCTTCGGCCACCACCCCCTGACCCGCGAAGGCCGCATCGCCATGCAGCAGCACCGCCATGACCTGCCGCCGTTCGGTGTCACCGAACTGGTCCTGCTTGGCACGGACCTTGCCAAGGACGACCGGATTCACAGCCTCAAGATGCGACGGGTTGGCGGTCAACGACAGGTGGACGACATTGCCGTCAAACTCGCGGTCGGATGAGGCGCCAAGATGATATTTCACATCCCCCGAGCCATCGACATCCTCGGGCTTGAAGCTTCCGCCCTGAAACTCGTTGAAAATGGCGCGGTAAGGTTTGCCCATCACATTGGCCAGCACCGACAGGCGGCCCCGGTGGGGCATACCGATGGCGATTTCCTTCAGTCCCAGCGCGCCGCCGCGCTTGATGATCTGCTCCATCGCCGGGATCAGCGACTCGCCGCCATCCAGCCCGAAGCGCTTGGTGCCCATGTATTTGACATGCAGGAATTTCTCGAACCCCTCGGCCTCGACCAGCTTGTTCAGGATCGCGCGGCGACCCTGTTTGGTAAAGGCAATCTCCTTGCCATAGCCCTCGATCCGTTCCTTGAGCCAGGCAACCTGTTCGGGGTCAGAGATATGCATGAATTGCAGCGCGAAGGTGCCGCAATAGGTGCGCTTCAGGATATCGATGATCTGACGCAGGCTGGCCACTTCCAGACCCAGCACATTGTCGATGAAGATGGGCCGGTCGAAGTCGGCTTCGGTAAAGCCATAGGATCGCGGGTCAAGCTCTGGGTGCGGTTCTTCCTTGCGCATGCCCAGCGGGTCGAGATCAGCGACCAGATGGCCCCGGATGCGATAGGCACGGATGATCATCAGCGCGCGCAAGCTGTCGATCACGGCACCGCGCACCTGTTCGGTGGTCAGGGTGACGCCCTTGTCGGCGGCTTTCTTGGTGATCTTCTCGGCCGCTGCCTTCTTTTCGGCAGCCGGGGCGGCCACCGGCCAGTCACTGGTCAGCGCCGAGGTGAGTTCGTCATGTGGCACAGGCGGCCAGTCACCGCGCGCCCAACTCGGACCTTGTGCTGCGGCCTGCGCATCCTGCGCCGCCTCGCCAAGGCTGCGGAAGTAGTCCGCCCAGACATCATCGACCGAAGACGGGTCTTGCGCATGACGCGCCTGAAGCGCTTCTACATAGGCCGTGTTCTGGCCTTCGAGGAAACTCTCGGCATGGATCGGATCACTGGGGCTTTGTTCGTTCATGAGCGCACCTCTGTGCTGCTTGCGTGATTTCAAGGGCGACGTGGCAGCACGTCACCGGACCTTGGGCTCGGGGCCGTAATCATTCGCGCCGCGTTGAGTGGGCCGGGACATCCACCAGACAAGCACGGCACCTGCAGCAATCTGCAGGAGCGTCAGAAACAGCAGCATCCCGCTGCCCTGAGCGCTCATGACAGCCGCCTCTGGCGCCGCGCCGCTCTCGACCAGACGTTGCATGACTTGACGGCTGACCGAACCCGCCACAACTGCCGATCCGACCACAACCGCCGAAGGCACCAGGACCCACCAGCCCGGTCGCCCCGTGTCCTGCAACCGGCGCCAGGCGACCGAAAGGAAGGGCAGGAACACGATCAGCTGAAACAGTCGGGTCAGCCATTGCTGCCCGCCCAGCACAACATGTTCGATGATGCCGACGACCAAAGCCCCCGCGAAGACGAACACGAAGAACCACCAGTATTCGGGACGACGTGCGCGCCCTTCGAATTTCAGGGCATTCTGAAACCCGCTTTTGACTGCTTGTACGAATGTCATTCCCGTTCCTCCCAAAAGGGTGCAGTCCCTGTTACCCGATGGCTTTGAGCACTGCCTCGCCCAGGCCAGCAGGGCTGTCTGCGACCACGATGCCGGCAGATTTCATCGCCTCGATCTTGTCTTCGGCACCGCCCTTGCCACCGGCGACGATCGCGCCCGCATGGCCCATGCGGCGGCCCGGAGGCGCGGTGCGGCCCGCGATGAAGCCCGCGCAGGGCT
Source organism: Paracoccaceae bacterium (assembly GCA_007116575.1). GTDB lineage: Bacteria > Pseudomonadota > Alphaproteobacteria > Rhodobacterales > Rhodobacteraceae > Roseinatronobacter. The sequence continues at coordinate 2,035 of SKIF01000099.1, read as the reverse complement.
TCGAGCGCCCCCGCTTGGCCTCGTCTTTCAGGAATTGCGCCGCCTCTTCCTCGGCGCTACCGCCGATCTCGCCGATCATGATGATCGACTCGGTCTCGTCATCTGCAAGGAACCATTCCAGCACGTCGATATGCTCGGTCCCCTTGATCGGGTCGCCGCCAATGCCCACGCAGGTCGACTGGCCCAGGCCCACATCGGTGGTCTGCTTGACCGCCTCATAGGTCAGCGTGCCCGAGCGCGAGACCACACCGACCGAACCGCGGCGGTGGATATGGCCGGGCATGATGCCGATCTTGCAGGCATCGGGCGTGATGACACCGGGACAGTTCGGGCCGACAAGGACCGATTTCGAGCCCTCGAGCGCGCGCTTGACCTTCATCATGTCCAGTACCGGAATGCCCTCGGTGATGCAGACGATCAGTTCCATTTCAGCATCGATCGCCTCGAGGATCGAGTCGGCGGCGAAGGGCGGGGGCACATAGATCACCGAAGCATTGGCCTCGGTCCGCGCCTTCGCCTCATGCACCGAGTTGAAAACCGGCAAGCCCAGATGGTCCTGCCCGCCCTTGCCCGGCGTCACACCACCGACCATCTGCGTGCCGTAGGCGATGGCCTGTTCCGAGTGGAACGTGCCCTGGCTGCCGGTAAAGCCCTGACAGATGACCTTGGTGTGCTTGTCAACGAGAACGGCCATGGGGGAAGAACTCCTGTAGGTTATGCGGCCTGCATGGCGTGCAGGCTGTGTTCAAGACTGTAATGGTCGGACAAAAGCGCGAAATCGGCCTCTGTCTGCGCGATGATCTGATCCTGCGCCTGCACCGACAGCGCGCTGAAACGCACGGACGACGCGGCAGGACGGGTGGTGTCGAAAGCGACCGGCTGGCCCACACGTTCCGACAGGCCAAGCAGTAGACGTGCGACATCCTCGACATGGTACACCGCGTCAAAACGGCCCGGGTCCGGACCAAGAAAACGCGCGAACGGATCGGTGTGGTGGCGGATCGCAGGAACAAGCGCGCGGTAGCGCGGCAGGTCGCGGAAAAAGGCATCAATGTCGGGCATGGATGACAACCCGTCCAGCGCCCCTTCGTGCTCTTCGCGGAAACCGGGACGATTGAAGCATTTGGCAATGTCGCGATGGCGCAGAACGCGGTCGGCATGCACGCCGAGCAAGCGCTGGATGGGGTTGCGCAGGATGGTGAAGCACCAGAACCCGGCCAGCCCGTCCAGATCGGGCGGTTCCTGCGCCGTCACATAAGGGGCGGCCAGTTGTCGGTAATAGCGATGGATATTGCCACCAAAGGCATCGCGATCGAACGCCGCCCCGTGTTCAAGACCGTAGAAGCTGCGCAACACTCCGGTTGCCAGACATCCCGGCACACCGACGAAGGCAGTATCATAGGTTTCGAACACGGCTATCATGGCTGGGCCCTCTTGCGTTGCCTGGGACGCTACCCCTTCACCGCCGCCACAATCTTCTCGGCCGCGTCAGAGAGATTGTCCGCTGCAATCACATTTAACCCGGACTCGTTGATGATCTGTTTGCCCAGATCGACATTCGTGCCTTCCAGTCGCACCACCAGCGGCACTTTCAGCCCGACTTCCTTGACCGCGGCAATCACGCCCTCGGCGATGATGTCGCAGCGCATGATGCCGCCGAAGATATTGACAAGGATGCCCTTCACATTCGGGTCGGACGTGATGATCTTGAATGCCTCGGTCACTTTCTCCGTCGTGGCACCGCCCCCCACATCGAGGAAATTGGCCGGCTCGGAGCCATAAAGCTTGATGATATCCATCGTCGCCATGGCCAGCCCTGCCCCATTGACCATGCAACCAATCTCGCCATCAAGCGCGATATAGTTCAGGTCATATTTGCTGGCGGCGAGTTCCTTGGCGTCTTCCTCGGTCTCGTCGCGCAGGGCCAGAATGTCGGACTGGCGGTAAAGCGCGTTGGAATCAAAGCCCATTTTCGCATCAAGGCATTTCAGATCGCCCTTGTCGGTCACGATCAGGGGGTTGATCTCGACCATTT
>SKIF01000060.1 GCA_007116575.1 Paracoccaceae bacterium | reverse complement strand
GACGAAATCGTGGCGCGGCTCTTTGCCGGGGCAGCGCCGCAGGTCTTTCTGCGCGGCTTCGACCGGCCCAATATCCGGCTGAATTTCCGCGTCAAGAACCGCCCGCGCGAGCAGATCCTGTCTTACGCGGCTGCGCAGAAAGGTCAGTCCGGTATCGTCTATTGCGGTACACGGGCGCGCACCGAGTCGCTTGCGCAGGCGCTATGTGCGGCGGGGCATAACGCGCGCGCCTATCACGGCGGGATGGAGGCCGATTCCCGCCGCGCGGTCGAGACGCTGTTCCAGCGCGAGGATGACCTGATCGTGGTCGCCACGGTCGCTTTCGGCATGGGCGTGGACAAACCCGATATCCGCTGGGTCGCCCATGCCGACCTGCCGAAGTCGATCGAGGCTTACTATCAGGAAATCGGCCGTGCCGGGCGGGACGGTGCGCCCGCCGATACGCTGACGCTTTATGGTCCCGATGACATCCGCCTGCGCCGCGCCCAGATAGACGAAGGACTGGCCCCGATAGCGCGCAAGCAGGCCGATCACGGGCGGCTGAACGCGCTTCTGGGTCTGGCCGAGGCGACGCAGTGCCGCCGACAGGTGCTGCTGTCCTATTTCGGCGAGGAGAGCACGCCTTGCGGCAATTGCGACATTTGCGCCAGCCCGGTGAAGCTGTTCGACGCCACGACGCCTGTGCGCAAGGCGCTCTCTGCCGTATTGCGCACGGGCGAGAGTTTCGGCGCGGGGCACCTGATTGACATCCTGACCGGCAATGCCACGCCCAAGGTGCGCGAGCGCAACCATGACGCGCTGCCCACCTTTGCTGTCGGCAAGGATCTGAGCCGGGTGAAGTGGCAGGCCGTGTTCCGGCAGATGATGGGGCGCGATCTGGTCCGGCCCGACCCCGAGCGGCATGGCGCGCTGCGCATGACCGAGGCCGCGCGCCCCATCCTGCGCGGCGAGGCCGAGATCCATCTGCGCGAGGACAGTATCGCGCAGGCGCGCGCGCGTCCTGAAGCGCGGGCAATGGTTGCCGAAGAGGACGCGCCGCTGCTTTCGGCGCTCAAGGCCAAGCGGCGCGAACTGGCCGAGACGGCGCATGTGCCCGCCTATGTCATCTTCACGGACCGCACGCTGATCGAGATGGCTGAGAAGCGACCCGCCGACATGGATGCGATGGCGCGGATTTCGGGCGTGGGCGCGACCAAGCTCGACCGTTACGGGGCAGTCTTCCTGCAGGTGATCACGGGCGATACGCCATCGGTGCCGCATCCTGAACGGCGCAAGCTCGCGGGGCGTGCGGCGGGTGCGCTCTATGACGAGTTGCACGAGATCGCGCAGGGGCTGGAGCGCGGCACTGACGGCACGGACAAGCTGCTGACGCTCTCGCCCGCCTGCCTGCGCGCGATTGCCGAGGCGCGCCCCGCGACGCTGGACGCGCTCGGGCGTATGCGCGGCATGGACGCGGCACGGATCGAGCGCTTTGGCGCGGCGCTTCTCGAGCGGTTGCACATGGTCTGACCGGTCCCGTGACGCTGCGACAGGGCTTGACCCTTGTGGCTCTGCGCCGCAGCGTGCCCACGACAGGAGCCCCGCCATGTATCCGATCTTTCGTTTCGCCAAGGAAGTGATCAAGTTCCGCCGCGCCCCGGCGCTGGGGATTCTCGATACCCATGTCTCGTATCACCGCTGCTGGCCCTGGGATCTCGACCCCTGGATGGAGTTGAATAACGGGCGCACGCTGACACTCTATGATCTTGGCCGTATCCCGATGGTGATGCGCACGGGGCTTGTCGATGTGCTGCGCGCAAAGGGCTGGGGGATTACTGTGGCGGGTAATTCCACCCGCTACCGCCGCCGTGTGCGCGCCATGCAGCGGTATGAACTGCGCAGCCGACTCATTGGCTGGGACGCGCGGTTTCTCTACATGGAGCAGGGAATGTGGGTTGGCGACGAATGCGCCAATCACATTCTGATCCGCTCGGCGCTCACTTCGGCCAGTGGTCTGGTGCCACCTGCCGATGCCGCGCGCGCTTTGGGACATGACGGTAACAGCCCCGAATTGCCTGACTGGGTGCAGGGCTGGATTGCGGCCGATGCGGCCCGGGTCTGGCCGCCTGAATTGTAGCGGCAAAACATTCATTTGAAAAAATACTTAGAACCATTCCAGACTTTTATCTCGATCAAGGCCCCGTGTCCGATTGTCCAGTAGCCTTGCTATGTGGTGAGCGCGCGCAGTCACCGCTGTGCGCAGTTCGCCAGACATTCCACAGGAGGGCCCTATGACTTTCACTACCCTGCCGCGCCTAAGCGCAACTGCGCTTGCACTTGTCCTGAGTGCCGGGGCTGTCCATGCCGATGACATCGCGGAATACATGGATTTCTTCGAACCGCTGCCATACCTGCCGCCGATTCCGGCAGACAACACCATGACGCCCGAGAAAATCGAGCTTGGAACGATGCTGTTCTTTGAGCCACGCATCTCTGGCTCGGGGGTGATTTCCTGCGCGACCTGTCACAACCCGGCGCTGGGCTGGGCGGACCGTATCCCGCGTGCTGTGGGTCATGGTGGTCAGGTCGGTGAGCGGAACACGCCCACTGTTCTGAACTCGGGCTTTCTGGAATCGCAATTCTGGGACGGGCGCGAGCCGGATCTGGAAGGGCAGGCGCTGGGGCCGATTGAGGCCGATATCGAGATGAACATGACGCTGGCCGAAGCGATCGAGCGGTTGAAAGAGTTTGACATCTATCACGAGCACTTCTCGGCAGCCTTCCCGGATGACCCTGATCCGATCAATCAGCAGAATGTTGCACTGTCGATTGCCGCATTCGAGCGGACACTGAACACGCCCAATTCGCCGCTTGACCGGTTCCTGCGCGGTGATGTGCAGGCCATGACCGAAACGCAGGTCGAGGGCATGAAACTGTTCGTCGATGCCGGTTGTGTCGCATGTCATAATGGCCCGGCGCTGACCGACAGCAATTTCCACCGTTTCGAATTGCCGGGTTCGACCGATGAGGGGCGTTTCCTGGTGACGGGCGACGAGGCGGACATGTTCGCGTTCCGCACGCCGACCTTGCGCAATGTCGCAGTGACCTACCCGTATTTCAACAACGGGTCCGTTGCTGATCTGCACAGTGCTGTGCAGCTGATGGGGCAGCAGATGCTCGGGCAGGACTTCACGGATGACGAGTTGGACAAGCTGGTCGCCTTCATGCATGCGCTGACCGGCGAGATGCCGCGCGTCGAGATCCCCGCGCTGCCATAAGGGCAGGGTCATGGCCCAAAGGGTTGCCCGGTGCGCAAGCACCGGGCAATTTCATTTCTTCGAGATGGGCATTCTGTCGCCTTGCGGACTATGCAGAAATCCTTATTCTGCATAAATGTAAGAGGCCGATTCCGCCAAGGAACCTGCGGGTCAGAGGCCCGAACCAGTGGAGACTTGAATGACCAGACTCAAGAGTATTGCGCTTGCCGCCTTCGTGGTTGCACCGTTCGCTGCGCAGGCAGAGCCTACAGGCGATGCAGAAGCCGGCGAGGCGAATTTCCGTCAATGCGCAACTTGCCACGGTATCGTGGCACCTGATGGGACCGTGATTCATCGTCCCGCACCGACAGGGCCCGACTTGTGGGGGGTGGCTGGACGGCAGGCCGGTTCTTATGAAGGTTATGCCCGATTCTCGGCTTCTATCGTCGCTGCGGGCGAGGAACACGGTGTCGTCTGGGACGAAGCCAATTTCGTTGCGTTTGTGGAAGATCAGAGCGGTTTCCTGCGCGAAGTCACCGGGGATTCGCGTGCCCGGTCGAACATGAACCACCGCCTGCGTGGTTCTGCCGAAGACCTCTTCGCCTATCTCGCGCAGTTCGGTGAGTAACGGCGCCAGCGCCGTGTTCGCGATCACGAAAGGGGGCCATGCGCCCCCTTTTTCCTGCGCCGGTCACCTGGATTACCTATTTTCCCGCAAGATGCGCCCGGCCAGATAGAGCGATCCGCATATCAGCACCTGTGCGTCCGGATCCTGCGCTGCGATCTGCGCGAGCGCAGCGCTCACATCGTCGGCCTCGCTGGCCGCAATCCCGACCGCGCGGGCTGCCTGCGCCGTCTCCTGTGCTGAAAGCGTCGCTGCCTCGCCGGGGATCGAGACAGCGTAGAGGTGGTGGGCATGGGGTGCGAGGGGGCGCATATAGCCGCGCACATCCTTGGTGCTGAGCATGCCGCAGATCAGCCAGACCTTGCCCGATGCCTTTTGCGCCAGTGTCGCGGCAATCGCTTCTCCGGCAGAGGGGTTATGCCCGCCATCAAGCCAGACCCGCCCCTGCGGCAAGGCGCGCAGCAATGGCCCCTCGCGCAGGCGTTGCATCCGGGCGGGCCATTGCGCCTGCGTCACCGCCGCTTCGGCACCGGCATTGCGCCCAAGCGTGCGCAGCGCCGCAATCGCCATGCCCGCATTGCCGATCTGGTGCGGCCCGGGCAGGTTGGGCAGGGGCAGATCGACCAGCCCGCGCTCGTCCTGATAGACCAGCCGCCCCGCTTCTGCACTCACATGCCAGTGCTGGCCATGCACCATGAGCGGCGCACCGACCTGTGCCGCTCGGGCCTCGATCACCTCAAGCGCGGCCTCGTCCTGCGGGCCGACGATGCAGGGCACCCCGCGTTTCAGGATACCGGCCTTCTCGGTGGCGATCTGGGCCAGGGTCTCGCCCAGATATTGCTGATGGTCGATGCTGACCGGGGTGATGATGCACAGTGCGGGCCGGTCCACGACATTGGTGGCATCCAGCCGACCACCGAGGCCCACTTCGAGCAGGGTGTAATCGGCAGGCGTGCGGGTAAAGGCGAGGAAGGCCGCGCAGGTGGTGATCTCGAAAAAGGTGATCGGATCGGGGCCATTGGCGGCAAGGCACTCGTCGAGAATGGCGCTCAGCGCCTCCTCGCTGATCAATTCGTCCGCCAGCCGAATCCGCTCGTGAAACCGCGCCAGATGCGGCGAGGTATAGGCATGGACGCGCGCGCCCGTCGCCTCGAGCCCCGCGCGCAGCATGGCCAAGGTCGAGCCCTTGCCATTGGTGCCCGCGATATGCACCACCGGCGGTAAGCGGCGTTCTGGGTGGTCGAGCGCGGCCAAGAGCCGCCAGACGCGATCCAGTGTCAGGTCAATGATCTTGGGGTGAATGGCCATCATCCGCGCCAGCAGCGCGTCGGAGCGGGGTTCGGTCATGGGGCGCGGTCTTGGCTCGCCTGTGTCTGCGCCTCGGCGGCCTCGATCGCGGCGGCAGGGTCCGGGCGCGGCAGGTCGCCATAGACGACGGGCCCCGCGCCCGTCAGCATGCGCAACAGCGTGGCGATTTCGGCGCGCTGCGCGTTTCGCGGGGTGACGCGGTCCAGCATCCCGTGATCACGCAGATATTCCGCGCGCTGGAAGCCTTCGGGCAGTTTCTCTCGGATGGTCTGTTCGATCACGCGCGGCCCGGCAAAGCAGATCAGCGCGCCCGGTTCGGCGATCTGGATATCGCCCAGCATCGCGTAGCTGGCGGTTACGCCGCCTGTGGTCGGATCGGTCAGCACCACGATATAGGGTAGTCCCGCCTCGCGCAGCATGTCGATGGCAACGGTCGTGCGCGGCATCTGCATGAGTGACAGGATCCCCTCTTGCATCCGCGCCCCGCCTGCGGCCGAGAAAAGCACCAGCGGCAGCCTGTTCTTCATGGCATGCTGGCAGGCGGCGATGATGGCATTGCCGACATACATGCCCATCGACCCGCCCATGAAGCTGAAATTCTGCGCCACGGCCACAAGCGGCGTGCGATAGACCTCGCCAATCGCGACAAGCATGGCCTCGCGCTCTCCGGTAGCCTTCTGCGCGGTCTTCATGCGGTCGGGGTATTTCTTCTGGTCACGGAAATGCAGCGGATCGGCAATCGGCAGTGGCACCTCGACTTCACGATAGAGCCCCTGATCGAAGAAATGCGAAAACCGCTCGCGCGGGGAAATTGACATGTGATGACCACAACTCGTGCAGACGCGCTGATTCTCGCTGAGCTCGCGGTGAAACAGCATCGTGCCGCAGGCGGGGCATTTCTCCCACAGGTTCTCGGGCATCTCACGGCGCGAGAAGAGCGAGTTTATCGTGGGGCGGACGTAGTTCGTGATCCAGTTCATCGGGCCATTCCTGCACAGGATTGCCGATCAGATACGCGCGCGGGCCGCGAATTGCAATCAGCGCCCGCGCAACTTCCACCGACAGATCAGCCAGACCAGGATCAAACCCAGCATATCGAGCCCCAGATAGGGCAGGATCAGGTCAGTGTCGCTGGCCGAGAAGGGCAGACGGAACAGCGCCAGCCCGTCCAGCGCCTCGCCGGTGGTGAAGATCATGATGGCGAAGAAGTTATTGGCGAAATGCAGCCCCCAGGCCATGCCGATCGAGCCGCTGCGTGCGGTCAGGTCGGCCATGATCAGCCCGAAAAACCCGGTCACGAACAGGATCGGCCAGAGCGATGCGCCCAATTGATCGGGTGCGTAATGGACCATGCCGAACAGGACCGATGGCAGCACCATCCACGCCCAGCGCGAGGCGAAGCGCGCCGCGAGTTGCTGTTGCAGATAACCGCGAAAGACCAGTTCCTCTGCCCCGGTCTGGATTACGAGCCCGATCACGGCCAGCGGCAGAAAGGCCAGCCAGATAGTGACCGGAATGCCGGGAGTGATGTCGAGCATCGAGAAGGACCACAGCAGACCGGGCAGGCCGAGGATGGCAAAGATCACCAACCCGGTGGCGAAATCGCGGATCACGAATGCCCGCGGCCCGAAGAGCGTGGCAACCGGGCGCAGATGCACCCAGCGCGCGGCGGCAAAAGCCCCGAGTGCCATGCCGATAAAGGTGAACAACAGCGCAACCAGCGCGACCGGAGTGCTGCCCAGGCCCACCGAGCCCAGCGCGCGATCCGCCGCTGTGTCATCGACGATGGCCCAGAAGGCCAGTCCGATCAGCGCCATCCAACCGAAATAGACTGCCAGCAAGACCACGACCCCCAGCACAAGCCGCCAGAGTTGCGGGCGCAAACGGGCTGGAGCCACGAAACGGTCAAAGACAAGCGGAGAGAGTTGCATGAGGCTCCTGAAGTGGTGCGGACAAGGCATCTGATCCCTCGGGGTTAAATATACTCATGCCGCAGGCTTCAAGCATTGTTTCGCGACCGGGGCGCGCGCAGGCGTGACTTTACCGCGCGCGCATGACACTGTTCTGCCCAGCTAGCACTCACTGAGGAAAGGCAGCGCGTGACCGTCATACTTGTTGTCTCGCTGCAGGTGGCGTTTGTCATCCGAGCACTTTTGCGCGCGGGGCTAACCCCACCGGCACGGCTGGCTTGGGTAACAGTTATCTCGGCACTGCCCGGTGTCGGCATCGCGGCCTATTTCTTCTTTGGCGAGATCCGGCTGGAGCGCGCGAAGCGCGAACGTATCCGGGAAGTGCGCGTGCAGTTGCAGGCCGCCAGGCGGCTGTCCCCGGACCTGCGCGTTCAGATCGCCCAGCCCGCTCGCCCTGCCTTTGCTGCCGGGACAGCCACAAGTGGTTTCAGTCCTTGCGCAGGCAATCGGCTGACATTGCTGCCCGAGGGTGATGCGATGATGGAGGACATGTTCGCCGCTATTGATGCGGCGCGTCAGCATGTGCATGTGCTGTTCTATATCTGGCTGCCCGATACCACTGGCACCCGTATGGCAGAGGCGCTGTGCAACGCTGCGCGCCGGGGCGTGACCTGCCGCGTTCTGGTCGATGACCATGGTGCGCGGCGAATGATCCGTTCAGCGCTCTGGCGTCAGATGGAAGGGGCGGGCGTCGCGCTTGAACGCGCGGCACCGGTCGGCAACCCGCTTGTCGGCCTGCTGCTCCGGCGACTCGATCTGCGCAATCATCGCAAGATCGTGGTGGTCGACAATCGCCTGTCATGGATCGGCAGCCGCAACTGCGCCGATGCGGCCTTTGCCATCAAACGCCGCTACGCGCCCTGGGTCGATGTGCTGATGCGGCTGGAAGGCCCCGCCGTGCATCAGCAGCAGGCGGTATTCCTGCACGACTGGATGACGCATCATTCCGAGGATCTCAGCGCATTGCTCGCTCAGGATGGCCCCGATCCGCAGGCCGGGTCGGTGGTGGCGCAGGTGATCGCCTCGGGGCCGGATGATGTTTATTCCACCCCTTCGGACGCGCTGCGCGCGATGATCTATGCCGCGACCACGCGTATCACTCTGACGACGCCCTATTATGTACCCGATCAGGCTCTGCACGTGGCACTGTGTTCGGCAGCGGAACGCGGGGTGCAGGTCGATCTGGTTTTGCCCGCGCGCAACGACAGCCGCATTGTCGGTGCCGCGAGCGAGAGCCTCTATCCCGACCTGTTGCGCACCGGGGTGCGTATTCATCTGTTCGAGCCGGGGTTGATCCACTCCAAGATCGTAACCGTGGACGGTCTGTTCGGCTTGATCGGCACTGCCAATCTTGACCATCGCAGCTTCGATCTGAACTACGAGAATGCGGTGCTCTTCCAATGTGCGGAAGTGACTGCCGCACTGGATGAACGCCAGGCCAGCTACATGGCCCGCGCGCATCAGATCGAACGCGCCCACGTGGCCAACTGGTCGCTTCTGAGGCGGTTGCGGAACAATACTGTGGCCCTGGCCAGCCCGTTACTCTGAGCCTGACCTCGGTCGCGCGCGCAAGTACCATACGTGCCGGAACTCAGATCGCGCGCAGCTCGCTTACAAAATCATAACGGTCACCCCTGTAAGCCGAGCGCGTCAGTTCGACCATTGTGCCATCGGCCAGATAGCCGCGCCGCTCGATCTGGAGGACGGCGGCACCGGGTGGAACACCCAGATGCTGGGCCTCTTCTGAATCGGCCAGAGAGGCTGTCACGCGCTGCAAGCCGGTCACGGGCTTGTTCCCGACCTCTGCAAGGGCTGTATATAGTGAGGCTGTCACTCTGTTGTGGTCGGGCAGAAATATCTCTGGCACGATCGCATGTTCCAGAGCCAGAGGCTCGCCATTGGCGGTGCGGATGCGACGAAAGCGCTTGACCGACGCATTGACAGACAGCCCGAACGCTATCACTTCGACCGGTGACGCCATGTCGGTCGACTTTTCCAGCCAGACCGACCCGGCCCGCAGACCGCGACGGCGCAGATCCTCGGAAAACCCCGCCAGCAGGGAAGATGGCTGTTCAACCCGTGGCGCGACAAAGGTGCCTGATCCCTGCTTGCGCGACAGCACGCCCTCGCGCATCAGCAGATCAACCGCCTTGCGCACGGTCACGCGTGAAACGCTCATCCTGGCGGCGATGTCACGCTCGGATCGCAGCGCGGCCCCGACGGCGAATTCACCCTGCTGCACCTTTTCGCGCAGGATCGCGGCCAGCCGCAGATAGATCGGCGACGAATCTTCCTGCCGCGCGAGCAAATCCTGACTTAGGCTCACGCTGCATCCTCAAGTTTGGCGATGGCGTGGCGCAGGACGCCGCCGGTTTCCGCAAGCACGGCCTCGGCTTGCGCAGCGCTTTTGCCAAGCGCGACCAGAACAGCCGGTTTCACGCGCCAGCCTGTTGTCTCCAGCGCCGAAACCGCCGCCTCGGGTGTCACCCCGGTAATCTGGCAAATCATGTCGCGGGCACGAGTGCGCAGCTTGATGTTCTGGGGCCGCATATCGACCATGAACCCGTCATGCACATGCCCCAGCCGTACCATGATCTGGGTCGAGATCATGTTGAGCAGCACTTTCTGCGCCGTGCCTGCTTTCATCCGGGTGGACCCTGCCACGACCTCGGCGCCGGTTTCGGCGACGATGGCATGCTCGGCGACCTCGAGCAGTGCCGCGCCCGGGTTGCAGGAAATGCCAACCGTCATGGCACCGGCCGCACCGGCCGCCTCAACGGCGGCAATGGTGAACGGCGTGCGACCGCTGGCGGCAAGCCCGATCACGACATCCTGCGCCCCGATCCCCGCCGCCGCCACTTGTGCGCGCGCATCATCCGCGTCATCTTCCGCCCCCTCGATGCCACGGCTCAGCGCAGCAGGCCCGCCCGCGATCAGGTAGTGCGTGCGTTCTTCGGGCCAGTTGAAGGTCGGCCCCAGTTCGGTGCCGTCCTGCACTGCAATGCGGATCGAGGTGCCAGCCCCGGCATAGACAAGCCGACCGCCGGCGCGCAGGCGCGGCAACGCCGCCTCGACGAGACACGCCAAAGCAGGCAGCGCGGGGCCGATGCTGGCGACGGCGGCAATCTGGCTTTCCCAGATGGCGTGCAGTGCGGTCAGGCTGTCCCAACTGTCCAGCGCGCGGTAACGGGGGTCGGCATGTTCTGTCATGGGTGTTTCCTTGCTCGTCTCAGGCGACCATGCGCTGGCCATCAGCGCCGAAATGGACGGCGCGCTGCATGTCAGGGGTCAGGAAGGCGCAGTCAATCACCTTGGCTTCCTGAAGGCGTCTTCCGGTTCGTCATTGCAATCCTCTTGGTTGCGACAGGGGCAGCATGCCGGACCCGAAATCCGGTGATATTGCCTGACTCCCCTAGCAGAATAAAACCAAAATAATACCACTTGTCCAGATAAGTCTGGAAAGATCGTCCTAATGCGGCTTTTCGGTAAGCTCCTCTGTCTATCATTGCTATGAAATAGTTGATCAAATATAATCCTCTGGCGGTTTGTTCGTCAGCGCAGTCCGCCCTCTTGCTTCACCTTGTTTCTTCCCATATGGTATTATTTTGGTATTATTCTGCAACGGGGGGGCGGGGATGCAGGTCTTCATCGGCGTTGATGGTGGCGGAACAACCTGCAGGGCGCAGGCCGCGCTCTCGGATGGACGGCACACGCAGATCTTCACAGGTGGGGCCGCCAATGTTTCCAGTGATTTCGACACCGCCCGGCGCGAGATCGAGTCACTGGTTGCGCTTGCGCAGACTGCCGCGCAAGCGCTTGCGCCCGAGGTCGCCCTCGCCCCACCGCATATTGTGCTTGGCCTGGCGGGGGCCAGCGAAACAGGCGCCGCCGCGCGGCTGCGCGCGGTGCTGCCCGGCGGTCATGTGACAGTGCATGGCGATATAGACATTTCGCTCTGGGGTGCCTTCAACGATGCGGATGGCATCGTCCTGGCGGTCGGGACCGGCTCGGTGCTTGCGCGCCAGAAAGGTGGCAGGATGCACCGCCTTGGCGGCTATGGTTTCATGTTGGGAGATACGGGCAGCGGTGCCTGGATCGGAAGCGAGGCGCTGCGCCGCACACTATACGCGCATGACGGGCTGGCCCCACGAACTGCGCTGATGGACGAATTATGGGACAGGTTTGGTGGGGTTGCCGGACTGATCGGCTTCGCCCATCGCGCCCGCCCCGCTGATTATGCGGCGCTTGCGCCGATCGTGCTGGCGCATGACCGTGCATCCTGCCCGGTGGCCGGGGCGATCCTGGATCAGGGTTGCGCATGGTTGCGTCAAGCGCTGCAGCATCTGCTGAACGGCACGCCGGACATGCCCGTGGCATCGCTGGGCGGGCTTGGCCCGGTATTGCTGCAGCGCATTGTCGCCCAAGGGGGCGCACATCTGCGCTGCATCGCCCCCAAGGGCACCGCGCTTGATGGCGCATTGTGGAAAGCACGCCGTAGCGCTGCAACAGGAGTATCTTGACCATGAGCCAGACCTTCATGGCGCAAGAGATCGCCGAAATCCCGCGCAGTGCTGACGTGTTTCTGCGCAAGAACGCACCCAAGCTTGACCCCCTCTTGCGCGTGGTGTCATTCTACCGCTTCATTGAAGCGCTGGCCCGCAGGCGCGGCCTGAATTCCGACACGCCGCGTCACTTGCGCAAGATTACAGAGACTGCCTGATGTCACAGATCCTTCGTGCCGCGCATGTCTTTGACGGCTGGCAACTCCATGCGGATGCTGCGATCAGTGTGACGGGGGAAGGCCGCATCGCAGCGCTTCACCCTGAAGGCAGCGTCTTGCCCGAAGGGTATGTGTTGACCGATCTGGGCGACGGCGTGCTTGCCCCCGGCTTTGTCGATCTTCAGGTCAATGGCGGCGGCGGTGCGCTGGTCGGGGCCGAGACCGATGCCGATCAGCTTGCCCGTATCTGCGCCGCTCATGCCCGGCTCGGGGCAACGGCGATATTGCCGACACTGATCACCGATACCCCCGAAACCACTGCCCGCGTGATTTCTGCGGCCATCACGGCGCACAAGCAGCAGAGTCCAGGCTTTGCCGGGTTGCATCTGGAAGGCCCGCATTTGGACCCCGCGCGCAAGGGCGCGCATGACGCGGCGCTGATCCGCCCGATGCAGGCGGATGATCTGCGCTTGCTCTGCGAGGCAGCAAAGGCCTTGCCCGCGCTGATGGTGACGATTGCTCCCGGTACAGTCACAAATGACCAGATCGCGACGCTGTCTGCTGCCGGTGTCATTGTCAGCCTGGGCCATAGCGCCTGTTCAGCGCAGGCGGCGATTGCTGCCCATTCCGCCGGGGCGCGCTGTGTCACCCATCTCTATAATGCGATGGGGCCGCTGCAAAACCGTGCGCCGGGTCTGGTCGGGGCGGCGCTGACCACTCCCCTGCGCGCCGGTATCATCGCCGATGGGGTGCATGTCGCACCGGAATGCCTTGAAATCGCGCTGCGCCTGAAAGCAGAGGATGACCTGTTTCTGGTCTCCGATTCAATGGCGGTCGCGGGAACCGAACTGACCGAATTCGACCTCAAAGGGCGGCGTATCACGCGCTCGGGCAACCGGCTTGCGCTGGACGACGGCACGCTGGCCGGGGCGGATGTGACCATGGCGCAATCGGTCGCGCATCTGGTGGCCCTTGGCCAGCCCTTGCAACGGGCGCTGGCGATGGCAACGCGGGTACCGGCTGATGTCATCGGTGCGCCAGAGCGTGGTCGCATCCGTCGCGACGCGCGGGCCGATCTGGTTTTTCTTGGGCCTGATACTCAGCTACATGCGGTCTGGGTGGGTGGTCGAAGACTGTCTCGCTGAACCCGCCCGAGGACATGTGCAACCCGGTGCAGGATCACCATCACCCTGGCCACCGAACAATCGCACTTGCGCCGGAAGAGTGCCGGTATGTCCGCCCTGCTTGAGGAAATCTACCAGGTTAGAAGCGAATCGTTTCAGGGTTGCTACGGTCGTGTCGGCGCAGCGAATGCCCTGGCGGAACGATCAAAAGCAGCTTTGCCACACAGTCTATGTGTCAACTTGATTGTGACGCACTCTAGCGCGTATCGTAGGCGCTGAACATGTGAAGGGTCTGCCAAAGGAATGAGTTTCGCCAACGCTACCCCCGCCGCCAAGACCACCTGGCTCGTGCTGGTCGCGATCAGCCTGTGCCATATGATCAACGACATAATGCAGAGTCTTCTGGCTGCGCTCTACCCGCTGCTCGCGCTCGAGTTCGATCTCAGCTTCTGGCAGATCGGGCTGATGACCTTCGCCTTTCAGGTTACGGCCTCGCTGTTTCAACCCGTGGTCGGGCTGGTGACGGACAAGCGGCCCATGCCGCAATCACTGCCAGTCGGGATGGGGTCGACCCTGTGCGGGTTGGTACTGCTGGCGACCGCGCAAAGCTATGCCGGGCTGCTGGTCGGCGCGATGCTGATCGGGATCGGTTCGGCGGTGTTCCACCCCGAGGCCAGCCGCGTCGCGCGCCTTGCTTCGGGCGGCAAGTTCGGCACAGCGCAGTCGCTGTTTCAGGTCGGAGGCAATTTCGGTTCGGCGCTGGGGCCGCTGCTGGCGGCCTTCATAGTGGTGCCGCTGGGGCGGCCCTCGGTGGCTGCGTTCGCGTTGTTGGCACTGATTGGCATGGTGATTTTGAACCGTGTCGGGCTTTGGTACGGTGCGCTTGCCCGCGCCAGCGCCGCCAAGGGCCGCATCGCGCCCACCCATGGCCTCAGCCGAAACCGCGTGATCTGGGCGATTACAGTGTTGGCGATCCTGACCTTTTCCAAGAACGCCTACACGGCCAGCCTGACGAGTTATTACACCTTTTTCCTGATCGAGCGGTTCGACCTTGGCATCATGGCTGCCCAGCAGATGTTGTTCCTGTTCCTTGCCGCTACGGCGGCAGGTGTCATGCTGGGCGGGCTGATCGGCGACCGTTTCGGCCCGCTGGTGGTGATCTGGGTCTCGATTCTCGGGGTGTTACCTTTCACGCTGCTGCTTCCACATGTCGGGCTGGCCATGACGGGTGTGCTCTCGGTGGTGATCGGCACTATCATCGCCTCGGCCTTTCCGGCCATCGTGGTCTATGCGCAGGGGTTGTTGCCGGGCCGGGTGGGGTTGGTGGCAGGTATCTTCTTCGGTTTCGCTTTCGGCATGGGTGGGATTGCAGCGGCCGTTCTCGGGGTGCTTGCGGACGCGCGCGGGATTGTCTGGGTCTATCAGGCCTGTGCCTTCCTGCCTGCGCTGGGGCTGATGACCGTTTTCCTGCCCACGCGCCGTCGGCTCGCCTCTTGACCGGGGCCGGGGCTTGGGCTAGCCCTGTCGCCAGTGCGGGCATGGTGAAATGGTATCACACGAGCCTTCCAAGCTCTTGGTGCGGGTTCGATTCCCGCTGCCCGCTCCAGCCTCTCCCTTGAAATGAGACGGAATTTCCGCTTTGCTGGGCATCAACCCAGCAGGAGTGCCGCCCATGTCCGAGATTCCCATGCAATATGACGG
The DNA here is from genome assembly GCA_007116575.1 of Paracoccaceae bacterium. GTDB lineage: Bacteria > Pseudomonadota > Alphaproteobacteria > Rhodobacterales > Rhodobacteraceae > Roseinatronobacter. Next base: position 6,936 of record SKIF01000060.1, on the reverse strand, counting down.
TCAGGTCACGGCCTTCCTGAACGAGCAGGCCCCCGCTGAAATCCGTCAGCTTGTCGAGGAGGCGCGCAAGCGCGACACGCTCGCGGGCAGCTACCCCTATCCACGCTGGATGAAGAAATCCGATTATCAGGATGCGCTCAAGCCGCTGCAGTTTGAACTGGTCAAGCTGCAGCACTGGATCGAGCAGACCGGGCAGCGCGTCATCATTATCTTCGAGGGGCGCGACACGGCGGGCAAGACCGGCGCTATCAACCGCATCGCGGAAGTCACCAATCATCGCACCGTCCGCATCGAGGCCTTGCCGCGCCCAACTGACCGCCAGACCCGCGAGTGGTTCTTTCAACGCTATGTCGAGCGCCTGCCTGCGGGCGGTGAAATGGTGCTCTTCGACCGCTCCTGGTACAACCGCGCCGTGATCGAGCATGTCTTCGGTTTCTGCACCGCAGCCCAGCGCGGGCGCTTCTTCCAGCAATTGCCTGATTTCGAGCGGATGCTGACCGGCGACGGGGTGCATCTGATCAAGATCTGGCTCAATGTCGGTCGCGCCGAGCAACTGCGCCGCCTGCTGGCGCGCGAGGGCAACCCGATGCGGCATTGGAAACTCTCGCGCATCGATATCGAGGGCCTGGGCAAATGGGACAGCTATACCCAGGCCATTTCCGAGACCTTCGAGCGCAGCCATACCGATCACGCCCCCTGGACCGTGATTCGCTCGGAAGACAAATATCGCGCGCGGCTGGCCGTGCTGCAGCATGTGCTGGGGGTGCTGCCATATGATTACAAGGATAGCGACGCTGTCACCCCGCCCGACCCGCAGATCTGCGGCACCCCAGCGATCTGGGAGGCCGAACTCTGGGATGACGGCACCTGACACAAGCGCGTGTTGGTCCGGAGATTTTCGCTCTGATGAGGGGAAAGCCGTGCTAGCCTGAACATGAGTCAGGATAGCGGGGGCGGTCATGGTTTTTTCAACGCTGTTTTTCCATAGCTTTCATTTTGCGAGAAGTAAGCGCCGCAGGTGGCAGACGCCCCGCATTGCGGCTGTCGCGATGCTTGCGTTTTCGTTGTTTGGCAGCCCGGCACAGGCGCAGGACAGCCCCGTCCCGCCCCGTTTCGCGACCATGGTCGAGAATACCGACCTGCCGGGTGGCGATCTGACGCCGGTTTTCAACACCACGCTGGCGCAATGCCACGCGACCTGCCTGCGGCTGGAAGACTGCGTGGCCTTTACCTTCAACCAGCGCGCCGGGGCCTGTTTTCCAAAATCCTCCCCCGGCGTGGCGGTCCCGTTTGAGGGTGCGCTCTCGGGGCGAATCAGCCGCGTCGCGCCGACCATCCTGACCGCAAGTGCGGCGCTGCGCCCGCAGCTTGGCTTTCTTGACAGCGCCGATTTCTCCGATGCCCGCGCACAGGGCGAGACAATGGCCCATCGCTTCAACGCCAATGGGCTGAGCGAGGAGGCGCTTCTGCAAGGCGCTCATGGGGCGAATCGGTTGCTCTATGCGGGCGCAGCCGTGACAGTGAATGACAGCGCGCGCGCATGGCTGGCCTATGCGCAGGCGCTACGCGCGCAGGCGCAATCGGATCAGGGCAACCGGTTCCAGCTCAATCGGCGGGCCACAAGCGCTGCACTGAACGCCACGCTGCGCGCCGAGACGCGGGGCGCGCAGGCCGAGGCGCTGGTGATGCTGGCCGAAGTGCTGGAGGCGCGCTTTCGGGGCGAGGAGGGGCTGGGCGCAATCCGGCTGGCCGAGCAACTCGCGCCCGGTATTGCGCCCGAGACGCTGATGCGGATGCGCGAGCAATTCGGCTTCCGGCTGCTCTCGCATGATGTCGAGGCGCTGACGGCTGCTCCGCGCATCTGCGCGCGGTTTTCCGAAGACCTCTCGGGCGCACGCGATTACGCGCCTTTTGTGCAATCGACCATCTCCGGCCTCGCAGTCGAGGCCGAGGGTGCGCAGCTTTGCATCAGCGGCGTGAGCTATGGCGAGAATTACAGCCTAGTGCTGCGCGCCGGACTGCCCGCGGTCTCGGGCGACACGCTGGTGCGCGATGTGCCGCTTGAGGTCTATGTGCGCGACCGCACGCCGCGCGTCGCCTTTCCGGGGCGCGGCTATGTGCTGCCTGCCTCCGGCCCGCGCGCGCTGCCGGTCGAGACGGTCAATGCCGAACGGCTGGATCTTCGGCTGCTGCGCGTGTCCGACCGCAACATCGTGACGGCCATCCGCCGGGGCGAGTTCAACCGCTCGCTCGATGCCTGGGATGGCGCGCGTTTTGAGCAAATGCTGGCCGAGCCGGTCTGGCAGGGCAGCGCGCGGCTGGAAAGCACGCTCAACCGCGCCACCACCTCGCGCCTGCCGCTGGACGAGGCCGGGCCACTGGACCCCGGTGTCTATGTGCTGCGCACCGAAGTGCCGGGCACCGACAGCTATGACGTGCCGCCCGCAATGCAATGGTTCATGGTCTCGGATCTGGGTCTGACCACGCTTACGGGCAATGACGGGCTGCATGTGGTGGTTCAGCGCCTGTCAGATGGTCAGCCCGCCGAGGGACTGCGCGTGGCGCTGCTGGCGCGGTCAAACCGCGTGCTGGGTGAAGCGACAAGCGATGCACAGGGCCATGTCCGCTTCGGCGATGCATTGACGCGCGGCACCGGTGCAAGCGCGCCGGTCATGGTGCTGGTCGAGAGCGGCGATGACATGGCCATCCTCTCGCTCGATACGCCCGAATTCGACCTCTCGGATCGGGGTGTGGAGGGGCGCGCGCCCGCCGGGCCGGTCGATCTGTTCCTGACCACGGATCGCGGGGCCTATCGTGCGGGCGAGGTGATCCATGTTACGGCGCTGGCGCGCGACCACCGCGCGCAGGCCATGCATGGCCTGCCTATGATCGCGCGGCTGATGCGGCCCGACGGGGTCGAGTATTCGCGCATCATCAGCCAGCGAGAGCACGCGGGCGGGCATGTCTTCGCGCTGCCGCTGGGCGGCGATGTGCCGCGTGGGGTCTGGCGGGTCGAGATGTTGTCGGACCCGGATGCGGAACCGCTGGCCACCCGGACCGTGCTGGTCGAGGATTTCCTGCCCGAGCGAGTGGATTTCGACCTTGCCCTCTCAGAGGCTGGACCCGTGGATCTTGCAAGCCCGCCATTGCTGGCAATCGAAGCGCGCCACCTCTTCGGCGCCCCGGCAGCGGGCCTGTCGCTGGAAGGCTCGGTCACGCTGCGCACCGTGGCGCAGCTTGACGGCTGGCAGGGCTATCGCTTTGGCCGCCACGATCAGCGCGTTGACCCGCAGCGCCGGATGCTGCCGCGCGGGTTGATGACTGACCCGGAAGGCGCGCTGCAGACCGCCCTGCCGCTCGACCGTCTGGTGATGGAGGCGCGGCCCTATGAACTGGGCATCACGGCGACGCTGATCGACGGGGCCTCGCGCCCGGTCGAGCGCAGCCTAACACGTCCCGTGCGCACCGAGAGCCCCGTCATCGGCATCCGCCCCCGGTTCGAGGATACATTGCCCGAAAACAGCGAGGCCGAATTCGACCTCGTTCTGGTCGGCCCCGATGGCGCAGCGATGGAGGGCACACTGCGCTGGGAGGTCAGCAAGGTGACGACGCGCTTTCAGTGGTTCAGCCAGGACGGGCGCTGGGCGTGGGAGCCTGTGACCGAACGCAGCCGCGTGGCCGAGGGCGCGGTCACATTGGCAGACGGTCCAGCCGCACTGAGTGTGCCCGTGGACTGGGGCCAGCATGAATTGCGCGTGACCCGCGAGGGCGCGGGCTTTGCCAGTGCGTCAATGCCCTTTGCGGCGGGCTGGTATGCGGTCGAGACAGCGCGCGACACGCCCGACATGCTCGCACTCTCGCTTGATGCCGACCGCTATGCGCCCGGCGATGTCGCACGGCTGCGTATCCTGCCCGAGGGGAACGGGATGGCACTGGTCTCGGTGCTCTCGGACCGGGTGATCGAGTCGCGACTGGTCGCGCTAGAGGGCGAGACTGTGCTGGACCTGCCCGTGACCGAGGATTGGGGCGCGGGGGCCTATGTCACCGCCAGCCTGATCCGGCCCTCGGACAGCGCCGAACATCTGCCCGCCCGCGCGCTGGGTCTGGCCCATGCCGCCATCGACCCCGGACCCCGCGCGCTGGAGGCCGTGCTGAGCGTGCCGCCAGAGGCCGCGCCGCGCGAGCGGCTGGAGGTTACGCTGGCGGTGCCCGAGGGCACGCAGGGTCCGGCCTATGCCACGCTGGCGGCGGTCGATCTGGGCGTGCTGACGCTGACGGGGTTCGAACCACCCGATCCGCGGGGCTATTTCTTCGGCCAGCGGCGGCTGGGCGTGGCGATCCGCGATATCTACGGGCGGCTGATCGACGCCCGCGCGGGCGCGATGGGCGATGTGCGCTCGGGCGGCGATGCAATGGCCCCGGTGCGCGCGGGCCCTGCGCCCGCCGAGGACCTGCTGGCCTTCTTCACTGGCCCGGTCGCGCTGGAGAGTGGCCGCGCCGAGTTGGGTTTCGACCTGCCCGCTTTCAACGGCACTGTCCGGCTGATGGCGGTGGTCTGGTCGGATGAGGGCGTCGGGCAGGCCAGCGCAGATGTTCTGGTCCGCGATCCTGTGGTGGTGCAGCCCAGCCTGCCGCGCTTCATGGTGCCGGGCGACACCAGCCGGATGCGTCTGGAACTGACCCACGCAACCGGCCCCGCAGGCGAGATGGCACTGTCGCTCAAAGGGCATGGGCTGGGGGCTGTCCCGGCCTCGGTCACACTGGAGGACGGGGGGCGGGCGGTGCTCGATATCGAGCTTGCCCCAAGTGAACCTGGCGAGCATGTCTATTCCGTGGCGCTGACCACGCCCGAGGGCCGCGTGCTGACCCGCGACCTGCGACTGAGCGTGATGCATACCGACCCGGAGATCGCGCGCTCGTCGCAATTCACGCTCGCCCCCGGTGCGCAGTTTCGCTTCACCGCCGATGCATTGGACGGGCTGCGCCCCGGCACGGCGCGCGCGACCCTGGTCGCGGGTGCGGGGCTGGATATGCCGGGGCTGATCGCGCGCCTGGGCGGCTATCCCTATGGCTGCACCGAGCAGATCGCCTCGTCGATCCAGCCGCTGCTGCTGGCCTCGTCCGCCGTGGCCGAACTGGGGCTGATGACCGATGCCGAGGCCCGTGCGCGGGTGCAGGCGGCGATTGACCAGATCCTGACACGGCAGGGGCGGACGGGGTCCTTCGGGCTCTGGGGTGCGGGCGGATATGATCTGTGGCTCGATGCCTATATCACCGATGTCCTGCTACGCGCCGAGGCGCAGGGGGCCGCACTGCCGGATCACGCGCTGCGCATGGCACTTAACAACCTGCGCAACGAGGTGGCGACAGCGGGCGAACTGTTCGGCGGCGTCGGCGGCTATGCCTATGCACTGCATGTGCTGGCGCGGGCAGGCGAGGCCGCGATCGGAGATCTGCGCTACTATGCCGACACGCTGCCCGAGCGGTTCGACACGCCACTTTCCGCGGCCCAGCTTGGCGCGGCGCTCGCCGCCTATGGCGACCAGCGCCGCGCCGACGCCATGTTCACGCGCGCCCGCGCGCTAATCGGCGAGCCCGATGACGGCCTGCGCGCCGATTTCGGCACCGCGCTGCGCGATCAGGCGGGGCTACTGGCGCTGGCTGTAGAGGCGGGTAGCGGGGCGGTGGACCGGGTGCAGCTGGCCGGGATGCTGGCCGCGCGCGCGCCTGCGGATCAGCTTTCGCCGCAGGAGGCCGCATGGGCGCTGCGCGCGGCGATGGCGATGGGGGCCGAAGCGCAGGGGCTGACCCGCGACGGCGCGCCGGTGATGGGCAATGTCATGGCGCTCTATGAGGGTGCCCCGGTTGTCATCGGCAATCGGGGCGCGCGCGAGGTCACGGTCACGCTCTCGGCCTTCGGCGTGCCCGAGGTGCCGCTGCCTGCACAGGGTGTGGGTTACACGATCACGCGCAGCCTTTATTCGGTCGAGGGTGAGGAAATCGACCCCGCGCGCATCCGTGTCGGCGACCGGGTGGTGAGCGTGCTGGAAGTGCGCCCGGACCGGGGCGTGAGCGGAGGGCGGCTGATGATTGACGATGCGCTACCCGCAGGCTTCGAAATCGACAATGCGAACCTGCTTCGCGAAGGCGATATCCGCGCGCTCGACTGGCTTTCGGTGCATGACTGGGCCGAGATGACCGAAGCGCGGTCCGAACGCTTCCTTGCCGCCGTGGACTGGACCTCGGATGCGCCGTTGCGGCTGGCCTATATTGCGCGGGCGGTCTCGCCGGGTAGCTTCCATCACCCGGCGGCGAAGGTCGAGGACATGTACCGGCCCACCAACCGCGCGCTGAGCGCGACGGGGCGGGTCGTGATCGCGCCGTGAGATTAGGGGCCTTCATAGGGCGCGCGCGCTGGCGTGCGCCCCTATTGGCCCTGTCATTCGCGGGGGCGCTCTGGCTGGGGCTGGCGCAGTGGGTTACGCGCATCGACCTGCCACCGCTTGGGGTGCAAACATCGGTCGAGGTGCTGGCGAGTGACGGCACGCTTCTGCGCGCCTATACGGTCGCCGACGGGCGCTGGCGGCTGGGGGTGGACCCTGCGCGGGTGGACCCGACCTATCTGGCCATGCTGCTGGCCTATGAGGACCGGCGCTTCTACAGCCACCGGGGTGTCGACCCGCTGGCGATGCTGCGCGCAGCCGCGCAGGCCCTGCGCCACGGGCGCGCGGTCTCGGGTGGATCGACGCTTACCATGCAGGTGGCGCGGCTGATCGAGGAAGGGCCAACCGGCACATGGGCGGGCAAGCTGCGCCAGATCCGCGTCGCGCTGGCGCTGGAGCGGCAGCTTTCCAAGGACGAGATCCTTGGCCTCTACCTGCACCACGCACCGATGGGCGGTAATCTCGAAGGGCTGCGGGCGGGTAGTTTCGCCTG
>SKIF01000098.1 GCA_007116575.1 Paracoccaceae bacterium | reverse complement strand
TCGGTCAGGAGTAACGCATGCTCGTGCTCACCTGCCCCTGCTGCGGCGTCACCGCCGAGGAAACCGAATTCGCCCCCGGCGGCGAGGCGCATCTCAAGCGCTTCGCCGCAGGCTCCACGGATGCGGAATTCGACGCCTACATGTTCCAGCGCAAGAACCCGCGCGGTGTGCATTTCGAGCGCTGGCGCCATGCCTATGGCTGCGGCAAATGGTTCCTTGCCGCGCGCTGCACCATGTCGCTCGAGGTCTTCGCCACCTACCCCGCGCAGACGCTGGAGCCGCCCGCCGAGGTTATCGAAAAAATCCGCGCGCGACGCCCCGAATGGGAGGGCCAGTCATGAGCCATCGCCTCGCTTCCGGCGGCCGGTTGATCGACCGTACCGCGCCACTGAGCTTTTCCTTCAACGGCAAGCGGATGTCCGGCTACAAGGGCGACACGCTTGCCGCCAGCCTGCTGGCCTGCGACCAGATTCTGGTCGGGCGCTCGTTCAAGTATCACCGTCCGCGCGGCATTGTCGCCTCGGGCGCGGAAGAGCCCAATGCCCTGGTCGGCCTTGGCAGTGGCAACCGGTTCGAGCCCAACCAGCGGGCGACCACGACGGAATTGTTCGAGGGTCTGCGGGCCAGCAGCCAGAACCACTGGCCGAACCTTGATTTCGACCTGCTGGCGGTCAACAATCTGGTGCCGCAATTCCTGACCGCCGGGTTCTATTACAAGACCTTCCTCTGGCCGCGCGCCTTCTGGAAGCATGTTTACGAGCCGATCATCCGCCGCTCGGCGGGTCTGGGCAAGGCACCCGACGCCAAGAGCCGAGATGCCGACCGTTACGAGCAGATCTACGCCTTTGCCGATGTGCTCGTGATCGGCGGCGGGATCGCCGGGCTGCAGGCCGCACTAGCCGCCGCCGAGGCAGGCGCGCGCGTGGCGCTGTGGGAACAGTCGGCGCATTGGGGCGGACGCGCGCCCGTGGACGGGGTCGAGATCGACGGCGCACCCGCCGAAGACTGGATCACGGCCACGGTCGAACGGCTTGAAAGCATGGAGAATGTCCAGCTCCGGCTGCGCTGCATGGGTGCGGGCGTCCATGATCATGGCTATGCTCTGGGTTATGAGCGCGTCTCTGACCACAACCCCGGCAGCGACGCGCCGCGCCATCGGCTCTGGCGGATGCGCGCGGGCCAGATCGTCACCGCCACCGGCGCGATCGAACGCCCGCTCTCCTTTGCGGGCAATGATATCCCCGGCGTGATGCTCGCCTCGGCAATGCGCGACTATCTCATTGATTATGCGGTTGCGCCGGGTGGTGACGCCGTGATTGTGACCAATAATGATGACGCCTATCGCACCGCCATCGCGCTGCGCCGCGCAGGGCTGGGCGTGGTCGCGGTGGTGGATGCACGGGCCGAGGTGACTGGTGCGCTGCCGCAGGCCGCGCGCGATGCGGGCATTCGCATCATCGAGGGCAGCGGCATTCGCAAGATCAAGGGCAGCAAGCGCGTCACGGGCGTGGAGGTCTGCGCCATCGACAGCCGCGGCGTCGCCACGACCCATCAGCTCACCTGCGATGCCGTTGGCATGTCGGGCGGCTGGTCGCCTGCCGTGCATCTGTGGTCGCATTGCGGCGGCAAGCTCACTTGGGACGAGGCGGGCCACTTCTTCCGCCCCGACCCCGACCGCGCGCCCACCGGGGCTGATGGCCGCCAGAATCTGCGCATCTGCGGGGCTGCCAATGGCACGCTGGGGGCTGTTCTGGCCGAGGCGCATGATGCCGGGACGCAGGCGGCAGCCGCGACCGGGGCCAAGGGCCGTGCGACGAAACACGCCAGCGACACCTCCCATGACGAGGCCCCGCTGGAGCCTGTCTGGATCATGCCGCGTCAGGCCGAATACAAGCTGCGCATGAAGATGTGGCTCGATTACCAGAACGACGTGAAGGTCTCGGACGTTCAGCTTGCCGCGCGCGAGGGCTATCAGTCGGTCGAGCATACCAAGCGCTACACCACGCTCGGCATGGCGACCGATCAGGGGAAGCTGAGCAATATCAACGGCCTTGCTGTGCTGTCTGATGCGCTGGGCCAGCCGATCCCGGCCACCGGAACCACCACCTTCCGCCCGCCCTACACGCCGATTTCGATGGGCGCGATTGCGGGCGGTGCCGTGGGCGAAGTGTTCCAGCCGCTGCGCCGCACGCCGATGCATGACTGGCACGAAGCCAATGGCGCTGACTGGGAACCGGTCGGCCAGTGGCGCAGACCCTATTGCTACCGTCGCGACGGTGAGAGCCGCACGCAGGCGGTCAATCGCGAGACCCGCAATGTGCGCGAGGCGGTGGGGCTGCTCGATGCCTCGACACTGGGCAAGATCCTCGTCTCCGGCCCCGATGCACCCCGCTTCATGGACATGCTCTATACCAACATGATGAGCACCCTGAAGCCGGGCAAGTGCCGCTACGGGCTGATGTGCAACGAAAATGGCTTCCTGATGGATGACGGGGTCGTGGCGCGGCTTGACGAGACTTCCTTCCTTGTCCACACGACATCCGGCGGGGCCGATCATATCCATGGCTGGATGGAAGACTGGCTGCAATGCGAGTGGTGGGACTGGAAAGTGCATACGGTCAACCTGACCGAGCAATATGCACAGGTGGCAGTCGCCGGTCCCAAGGCGCGGCAGGTGCTTGAGCGGCTTGGCGGGATGGATCTGTCGCGCGATGCGCTGCCCTTCATGGGCTGGACCGAGGGCAAGCTGGGCGGGTTTGACGCCCGCGCCTTCCGCATCAGCTTCTCCGGCGAGTTGAGCTTCGAAATCGCCGTGCCCGCCGCGCAGGGCCGCGCGCTCTGGGACGCGCTGTTGCAGGCCGGTGAGAGCCTTGGCGTCATGCCTTACGGCACCGAGGCGCTGCATATCCTGCGCGCCGAAAAGGGCTTCATCATGATCGGCGACGAGACCGACGGCACCGTTATCCCGCAGGATCTGGGGCTGAACTGGGCGATCAGCAAGAAGAAAGAGGATTTCCTCGGCAAGCGCGGGATGGAGCGCACAGCGATGCAGGACCCGGAGCGCTGGAAGCTGGTGGGGCTGGAAACGCTTGACGGCTCGGTGCTGCCGCATGGCGCGCTGGCGGTCGCCCCGGGGCGCAATGCCAACGGGCAGGCCCACACCGAAGGGCGCGTGACCTCGACCTATCATTCGCCCAATCTGGGGCGCGGCATTGCCATGGGGCTGGTCGCGCGCGGGCCTGAACGCATGGGCGCGGTGCTGCGTTTCGCCGGAGCGCAAGACAAGATCATCGAGGCGCGGATCGTCGATCCGGTGCTGATCGACAAGGACGGAGAGCGGCAGAATGTCTGACCAGATTGCAAGCGCGCTGCCGGGGGCCGAGTCAAAGGGCTTCGTGACAGTGGCCGAAGCGGGGCTTTGCGGCATGATCACGCTGCGCGGTGATCTTGCGCGGCTGAGCTTTGCGCTGGCCCCGCTCGGGCTCGAAATTCCCGCACAACGCGCGATCACCCAGGCGGGCGAGCGCAGCCTTGCCTGGATGTCGCCCGATGAATTGCTGCTGATGCTGCCCTATGCCGAGGCCGCCGAGATGACCGGCAAACTGCAGGAGGAGTTGCGCGGCGAATTCGCCACTGTGGCCAATGTCTCGGATGCCCGCGCCGTGTTTTCGCTCAAGGGCGAGGGTGCGCGCGACGCGCTGGCCAAGCTCTGCCCGGTGGATTTCGCGGCGTTCGAGCCGGGCGAGATCCGGCGCACCCGCGCCGGTCAGGTCGCCGCCGCGATCTGGGTCGCGGATGCGCAGGAGATGCGCCTCGTCTGTTTCCGGTCGGTCGCGCAATACATGTTCGATCTGCTGACCATCGCGTCCATGCCCGGCTCGGAACCGCGGCTTTGTTGCTGAGCAGGACCATTGCACGACTCTGCCCGATGACACAGAAGGGGGCAGCACCTGCCTGAACAGGCGCTGATGCGTGTGGGTGTTTCGCACCTGACATAACCTGCCGCCCAAGGCGTCGATGGCCAGCAATGCCGGACGAGAGCACGGCGGACCGAAGCGTTCAAGAAACGCGGCCTTCGAGACGCCCATTCTCAGACGCCAGACAACATCACTGTTCAGGGCCGAGGCCCGGTCATTGTCACCGACGTGATCCTTGACTGTCGCGAAGCAGCGCCCGTGTGGAAGCGAACCTCCAGGATTGTAGAAATGACGCAAGTCACCCCATGTTTTCAGTGGAATGACACCCGGCAAGATGGCGATGAAGTCATGGGTCTCGTCCCTCGGCATGGTTGTGTTCCGCGACATGAGCCAGGTAATCCTCTATGGTCTTGCCCGCTTCCGGCGCGAAGCGTCGGCCGGTCTCGGCACAGGTCTCTATCCGGTCGATCCGGAAGGCGCGAAAGCCAGCACGCAATTCACACCAGGCCGAGCAGGTCCAGACACGGCCCCAGTATTCGGTCTGAAGGGGTCGGATGTCGCGCTCAGTCGCCTCGTCGGCGATGCTGCGATATGCAATCCGCAAAACCAGACCATCGCGGATTGCGCGGCGGATGAGCGGCATATGCACGAAGCCCGCGCGGGCCGTTTCGAACGCGTAGACACCGAAACCCCATTTTCGAGGAGATCGGCGACGCACAGCCGCATGATCTTCGACCTTTCCCAGCAGGCTCTCGGCGGCCATCTGAAGCTCCGGGTCTGCAGCCTCTCCGACGATTGCCATCCCGAGTGCCAGCGCTTCCAGCTCGATCAGCGAGAGCGCCAGTGGTGGCAGGAATACCGGTTCGCGCATCAGGTATCCCACGCCCCGCTCGCCTTCGACGGGCACCCCCGATGCTGCGAGGGTGTCCATATCTCGGTAAATCGTGCGCTCCGATACTTCCAGCGCAGCGGCGAGATCGCGCGCGGTGTGGAGCCGCCCATCTCGGATGATCTCCACCAGTTCCGCAAGGCGATCCGCGCGCCGCATCGCTGTCAGTTCACCGCGACTTCGAGTTCGGAATGTCGCATCTGCACCGAAGCGCCATCGATGCATTTCAGGAACGGTAGGTTGTCTTGTGCCCCGCCGATGGCCGCAGCAGCTTCTTTGGCGTCGTGCATGCTGGCCCACTCGACTTGCTCAACCCAAGTGCCGTCCGCGCCGATGGAAAGCCTGCGACTGACAAAACCCGGCTGGTTCAATATCCAGTCAGACATCGCATTTGCGGCCTGAGCGAAGTCCTCCCGACTGACACCATCGATCAACTTGAAGGTGACGGTCTCCATTACGTGTTTACTCATGGCGTGGGTCCTTTCTTGCTTGCCGATGATGCCCCCGCATAGCGCCATTCAACTGACAGTTTCCGTCAGTTGAGTTATAGCAACCGGAGTGCGCGCCGCCAACAAACAACGGGAAGACCAATGGGACATCACTCTGCGCTGGCCAGTGACCAAAATCTCTCCCTTGGATCCTCCGAGACTTATGGAAACTGCCGTGCCATGCTCTCGCAGCATATAGATCGCAATGGGCTCGAATCTGTCGTCGAGTATCTTGTGCATGGTGCAAGCCACTCGTGCAGCGCTCAAGAAACTCCATATGTCGCAACATGTTGCGACCTGTGACGCGCCAAACGGGGGCAGGCAGGCGCTGCGCGGCATTGCCACCGGGCGAGGCATTTGTTGAGATTGCGCGTTATGCCGGGAACTTTGAGTGCAATCCCCGGAAATTCCGGCCCGCCCCTTGACCTCGCACCCCCTAAGGCTCTTATTCAGGGCAGTCAAACCATGATCAACAGACGAGGAAACCCCATGTCCTTCACCCTTCCCGACCTTCCCTATGCCCATGACGCGCTGGCCGATCTCGGCATGAGCGCCGAAACGCTGGAGTTCCATCACGACATTCACCACAAGGCCTATGTCGACAATGGCAACAAGCTGATCGCGGGCACCGAGTGGGAAGGCAAGTCGCTTGAAGAGATCATCACCGGCACCTATCAGTCCGGGGCGGTGGCGCAGTCGGGCATCTTCAACAATGCCAGCCAGCACTGGAACCACAACCAGTTCTGGGAAATGATGGGCCCGGGCGAGACGAAGATGCCGGGCGAGCTGGAGACTGCGCTGGTGGAGAGCTTCGGCTCGGTCGAGAAATTCAAGGAAGAGTTTTCCGCCGCCGGTGCGGGCCAGTTCGGCTCGGGCTGGTGCTGGCTCGTCAAGGACAAGGATGGCTCGCTGAAAGTCACCAAGACCGAGAACGGCGTGAACCCGCTCTGCTTCGGCCAGACAGCACTTCTGGGCTGCGATGTGTGGGAGCACAGCTATTATATCGACTTCCGCAACAAGCGCCCCGCTTACCTGTCGAACTTCCTCGAGAAGCTGGTGAACTGGGAAAACGTCGCCTCGCGGATGTAGGCTGTCAGTTCAGAAACCCGCTCAAGGGTAGGCCGAAGGGTGCGCGCGCAGCGCACCCTTTTTTCGTTCTGCCGGCGGCCGCCCTGTTCCGGGCGCGTGAAATCCGGCGCATTGCGTACCATCCCTGTCTGATCAGCTCGATCACAAGCGGGGCTTGAGAGCATGCCACCACCCCAAAAAGCGCCCTCGGGCCGTGCGGGAGGGTGGGCGGGGCACGGTCCGA
>SKIF01000022.1 GCA_007116575.1 Paracoccaceae bacterium | reverse complement strand
TGGTCGCAGCCAATGGCGCGCAGGTGATCGACATCAACATGGGCTGCCCGGCGAAAAAGGTCGTTGGCGGGCTGTCGGGCTCGGCGCTGATGCGCGACCCGGATCATGCGCTGCGCCTGATTGAGGCCGTAGTGTCGGCAGTGGAGGTGCCGGTCACGCTCAAGACGCGGCTCGGCTGGGATGATACCTGCCACAACGCCAACGCGCTGGCCCGCCGCGCGGCAGAGGCCGGGGTGCAGATGGTGACCATTCACGGCCGCACCCGTTGCCAGTTCTACAAGGGAAGCGCAGACTGGGCGGCGATTGCAAAAGTGGTGGCAGAGGCCCCGGTGCCGGTGATCGCCAATGGCGATATCGTCGACGGCGCCACGGCAAGCAAGGCGCTGGCGCTTTCCGGCGCGGCAGGGGTGATGGTGGGGCGCGGGGCGCAGGGCCGACCGTGGCGGCTGGCGCAGATCGCCGCGCAACTGCAGGGCCAGCCGGTGCCGCCCGCGCCCGTGGGCGCGGCGCTCGTCGATCTGGTCAGTGTCCATTACGAGGCAATGCTGTCCTTCTATGGGCAGGCGTTGGGTATGAAAGTCGCACGCAAGCACCTGGCCTGGTATGTCGAGGCGGCAGGCGGTGCGCCGGACCTGCGTCGTCTGTTGGTCACGGCGCAGGGCCCGTCCGAGGTATTGCGTCTGCTGCCCGATGCGCTGACGCCGGCACCTGCGCTGGACAGCGCCGCATGACCCCCCCCGCGACCGGCACGATCTGGGCCGCGCTGCCAATGCCCGCGCTGATGATCGGCCTTGTCGAAGGGGCCGAGAGCATCGCCGACTGCAACCCCGCCGCCGAGCAGTTCTTCAGCCTGTCGCGCCGGTCGGTGCAGGGGCGGGCGCTGTCGCAGGTGGTGCGGATAGATGCGCCGATCGAGGCTGCGCTTGCACGCTGTCGCGAGAATCGTGCGCCGGTCTACATCAATGATGTCGAGGTCACGGTCGTGGAGCGCAGCGCCGGCCTGTGTTCGGTGCAGCTTGCTCTGCTGGGCGACCGGCGCGATCTGGTGCTGATGCTTCTTGTGCCACGCGAAATTGCGGGCAAGCTGGGCAAGGCCGATGGGATCCGCCATGCGGCGCGTTCGGCCATTGGCATGTCGCAGATGCTTGCCCATGAAATCAAGAATCCGCTCGCCGGGATCACCGGGGCCGCGCAGCTTCTGTCAATGAGCCTGAGCGGCGATGACCGGGCGCTGACTGATCTGATCGTGGCCGAGACGCAACGTATCGTCAAACTGCTTGATCAGGTCGAGCAGTTCGGCAACCAGCGCCCGCCCGAGTGCCGCTCGGTCAATATCCATGATGTGCTCGAACGCGCGCGCCGCTCGGCCGAGGTGGGTTTTGCGGCACATATGAAGATTGGTGATTCCTATGACCCGTCGCTGCCTCCGGTCCTCGCCGACAGCGACCAGTTGCTGCAGGTGTTTCTCAATCTGCTCAAGAATGCCGGTCAGGCTCAGCCCGAAGGCGGGCGTATCCAGATACGCAGCTTCTATGAGCATTCTCTTCGCCTGCGCGGTGCCAGTGGCAAGGACGTGGCGCTGCCGATCCATGTCGAGATCATCGATGACGGACCGGGTATCCCGCCAGAGATTGCCAATGAGATATTGGACCCTTTCGTGTCAGGGCGCGAGAATGGCACGGGTCTGGGGCTGGCGCTGGTTTCCAAGATCATCGCAGCTCATGATGGCTGGCTCACAATTGAGAGCCGACCTGGCCGCACAGTGTTCCGGGTGTCGCTGCCGCGAGCGGTCGATGACGGCTGAAAGCAAGGAGTGTCCTGATGGACGGCACAATTCTGGTCGCAGATGACGATCGTACGATCCGCACGGTCCTTACGCAGGCTTTCACGCGGGCAGGCTGCAAGGTGCATGCGACCTCCAGCCTGACCACGCTGATGCGCTGGGTCGAAGAGGGGCGCGGTGATTTGGTCATCACCGATGTAATGATGCCCGATGGCAATGGGATCGAGATGATCCCCAAGATCAGCCAGGAGCGCCCCGATCTGCCAGTGATCGTGATCTCGGCGCAGAACACGATCATGACCGCGATACAGGCCACCGAGGTCGAGGCACATGACTACTTGCCCAAACCCTTCGACCTGCCGGACCTGCTGAAACGCGCCGGCGCTGCCATGAAGAACCGGCGACTGGTGGCGGCCAGCGAGGCGACGCCGCGCCCGAGCGTCGCGCCGCGCGGGGACATACTTAGTATGGAAGCGATGCCGCTGGTCGGGCGGACCCCGGTCATGCAAGAACTTTACCGCCTGATTGCGCGAGTGATCAATTCCGCCATGCCAGTACTGATCATTGGGGAGTCGGGCACCGGAAAATCGCTGATCGCGCGGACACTGCATGATCTGTCCGACCGGCGCACCCAGCCCTTCGTCACAGCATCTGCCGAGGATCTGCACTCGGTCGACGGGGCGCAGACGCTGTTGTCGCGGGTGCGCGGGGGGACGCTTCTGTTCGATGAACTCACCTCCTATGACACGGATGCACAATTGCGCGCGGCGCGTCTGCTTGACAGCCTGCCCGAGGACGGGCCACGTATCATGGCCACCGCACAGGGCAATCTGACCCGTGCGCTGGCCGAAGGGGCGCTGCGCGAGGATCTCTATTACCGGATGGGCGGTGTGGTGCTGAATGTGCCGGCCCTGCGCGAGCGCATCGACGATCTGGAGCCGCTGGCCGAGCATTTCCTGTCACAGGCGGCTGATGAGGGGGCGAGCCTGCGCAAACTGGCACCCGAGGCGATGGACCTGGTGCGCAGCTATTCCTGGCCCGGCAATGTCCGCCAGTTGCAGAACACCTTGCGGCGCCTGAGCCTGACAAGCTCTGCCCCGCTGATCCACCGCCCCGAGATCGAGGGCGCGCTGCAGAGCCAGCCGAGCGCTGCCATCATGGGCGAGCGGTTCACTGACGAAACGCTTTCGGAATCGGTCGCGCGCCATTTGCGGCGTTATTTCGACCTGCACGGGCAGGAACTGCCACCCCCCGGCCTTTACGCACGTATCCTGCGCGAGATGGAGATCCCATTGATCGAGATCGCGCTGGATGCAACCGGTGGCAATCAGGCGCGTTGTGCCGATCTGCTGGGAATCAACCGCAACACCCTGCGCAAGAAGATCACCGAGCTCGACATTGCCGTGTCACGTCGCCGCAAGCTGGCCTGAGGGGCACGCACACAGCGTTTTGATGTAGAATTACCACATATCCTGTGGCAGTCTTGTCGCGCGTGGCAGGGAGTGGTGGCCCGTGAGCTTGGACCTGTGCGTGCAGGCAGTGAGGTGAGTGTGACAGGGCTGCCGGTCAGCAGAACAACGCTATACGACTGGGTCCGCGAATTGGCCCCCGAGCGACGCCTGTCCAACGTGACCAATCTTGTGTTGGTGCTGCTCGGGCCGCTTCTGGTCTTGGTGACGTTGTTGGCACTGGGGCCGCTCGACGGGCTGTTTGCGTCGCGCGGGCTGTTGCTGATCCTGCTGGCAGATCTGGTCTATGTCTTGATCATCGCGGCGCTGGTCGCGATTCGCGTCGCCCGGTTGATGGCCGCGCGGCGGTCTGAATCGGCGGGCTCGAAACTGCACCTGCGGCTCTCGACCCTGTTTGCCACAATTGCCCTTGTGCCGACTGTCACGGTCGCGGTGTTTGCCACGGTCACGCTGAATGTCGGGCTGGAAGGGTGGTTTTCGGACCGGGTGCAGCGCGTTGTCGGCAATTCGCTGGCTGCAGCGGAAGCCTATGAATTCGAGCAGGAACGCGATCTGCGCATCGATACCGAACAGCTTGCCGCCTATCTCGAAACTGTGCGCCGCGTCTTTCCGCTGATCGAGGAAGGCACCCTGCGCACGCTTCTGTCCGAAGCGCAGGCCCAGGTCCAGCGCGGGCTGCGGGTCGCTTTCATCATCGATGGCGCGGGTGAGATCCGGGCGCGGGGCGAGCGGTCCTACAGATTCAACTTCACCCCGCCAACCGAAGAGCAGATCGCGCAGGCCCGTGAGGGCGTTGTCGTGGTCAAGGACTGGCCCGCCAACGAGTTCCGCGCACTGCGCGCGCTGGACGGATTTTTCGACCGGTATCTCTATGTGACGCGCGATGTCGATGGCGAGATCCTCAGCCTACTTGACGAGACCCGTGACACGGTCCGGTTCTACCAGCAACTTGAGCGCGAGCGCGGGCAGTTGCTGTTTCAGTTCGGCGCGATCTATCTGGGCTTTGCGCTGATTCTGATCCTGGGCTCGATCTGGCTGGGGCTGAGCTTCGCCGAACGCCTTGCCCGACCCGTGGGCCGTCTGGCCGAGGCGGCAGAACAGGTGGGCGGTGGCGATCTGGATGTGCAGGTCACTGTTGCGCGTGACGATGACGAAATCGCGCTGTTGGGCCGCGTGTTCAACCAGATGACACATCAACTCAAGGGGCAGCGCGAGACATTGCTGGAAAACAACCGCCAGATCGAGGCGCGGCGCCGGATGTTCGATTCAGTGCTGGGGTCGGTGACTGCCGGGGTGATCGGCCTTGATGCCGAGGGGCGGCTGGAATTCATCAATCGCGCTGCAGAAACCATGGTGTCGGTGCGGGGCAGCGCGGTGCTGGGGCAAGAACTGGCCCAGGCGGTACCCGAATTCGCGCCCTTGCTCGAGAGGTTGAGGTCCAGTCCGGCGCTGATGGGCCGGGTGCAGGAAGAGTTGAAACTCTCGCGCGAAGGGCGGCTCGAGACACTTCTGGTGCGCCTGGCCGAGCGGCGGCGCAGCGATGGCACGCTCGAGGGGTATGTGGTCGCCTTTGACGATGTGACCGAGCTTGTCTCGGCGCAGCGCATGGCTGCCTGGGGCGATGTGGCACGACGTATCGCGCATGAGATCAAGAACCCGCTGACCCCGATCCAGCTTTCGGCCGAGCGGATCGAGCGCAAATTCGCGCGCAGGCTGGACGAGGCCAATGCAGAGAGTCTTGCGCAACTGACCTCGGTGATCGTGCGCCAGACCAATGACCTGCGCCGCATTGTCGATGAATTCTCGCGCTTCGCCCGCATGCCTGAACCCGACCGGCGCGCGCATGATCTGGTCACGATCCTGCGCGACTGCGCGCTGTTGCAGGAAAGCGGGCAGCCCGGAGTGCGCTTCGATATCTCATTGCCCGATGCGCCGGTGGTGGTTGAAGTGGACGAGACGATGCTGGCGCAGGCCTTCACCAATCTTATCAAGAACGCCGGTGAGGCCATTGCGAGCAAGCGTGAAGCAGGCGCGCCCGAAGGCTACGCACCCGAGATCCGTATTCGCTTCGAGGCGGGTGAGAGCGACCTGCGCATCACCATTGCAGACAATGGTATCGGCCTACCCGAGGATCGCGCACGGCTGTTCGAGCCCTATGTCACTACCCGCGCCGAAGGCACCGGGTTGGGGCTGTCGATCGTACGCAAGATTTTGGAAGAACATGGCGGCAGCCTACGACTCGAGGACGCACCGATATTTGACGGAAATGACCATTATGGGGCAATGGCGGTCATACGCTTGCCACGCCTTGCCCCGGCGGAAGAAGGAGCAGATGGGATGCAGCATCTGATGGGACAGGACACATGAGCGATATTCTGATTGTCGATGACGAGCGCGATATTCGGGCGCTGATTGCAGATATCCTGCAGGATGAGGGCTATGCCACGCGGCTTGCGGCCAATTCGGACGAAGCCATGGCCGAGGTCAATGCCAACCCGCCGGCGATGCTGATCCTCGATATCTGGCTAAAAGACAGCAAGATGGACGGGATCGACATTCTCATGACCGTCAAGCGCTCGAACCCGGATATTCCCATCGTCATCATCTCGGGTCACGGAAATGTCGAGATTGCCGTCGCCGCGATCAAGCAGGGGGCCTATGATTTCATTGAGAAGCCCTTCAACATCGACAAGCTGATGGTCGTGATCAGCCGTGCGATGGAAGCCTCGCGCCTGCGGCGCGAGAACCTCACGCTCAAGCGACGCGAGACAAATGCCGCGCAGATGCTGGGCGAAAGCACGGTGTTCCGCAACCTCATCGCGCAGCTTGACAAGGTCACGCAGTCGAATGCCCGGATCATGTTCACGGGTCCCCCCGGCAGCGGCAAGGAAGCCGCGGCGCGCTATGTGCACGAGCATTCCGACCGCGCCTCCTCGCCGTTCGTCTGCGTTTCTTCGGCCACGGTCGAGCCCGAGCGCATGGAGGAAGTGCTGTTCGGTCGCGAAAGCCCCGAGCGCGGGGTCGAGCCGGGACTTCTGGAACAGGCGCATGGCGGGGTGGTCTATCTCGACGAGGTGGCCGACATGCCGATGGGCACGCAGTCCAAGATCCTGCGTGTTCTGGTCGAGCAGCAGTTCACCCGCGTGGGCGGTGCCGACAAGGTGCGGGTCGATCTGCGAGTGATGTCAGCCACGACGCAGGACCTGGCAGCGCGCGTGCGCGACGGGCGGTTCCGGCAGGAGTTGTTCGACCGGCTCAGCGTGGTGCCCATCCGTGTGCCCGGGCTGGAAGAGCGCTGCGAGGACATTCCGCAACTGGCCGAGTATTTCATCGAGGAGTTGCACCGCCTTCAGGGGCTAGCCCGGCGTCCGCTTTCGGATGCGGCGCGCGCGCATCTGCAGACGATGCGCTGGCCCGGCAATATCCGGCAGTTGCGCAATGTCATCGAGAGGGCGATGATCCTGGGCGAGGCAGGGGCACCGATCGAGATCCGCGACCTGCAGACCGAGGCCGCCGCTGACAGCACGGAAACTGAGGGCAAGATCGTGCTTTCGGGCAGCCTGACAACCTTGCCGCTGCGCGAGGCGCGCGAATTGTTCGAGCGGGAATATCTGTTGTCCCAGATCCAGCGTTTCGGTGGCAATATCAGCCGCACGGCCAGTTTCGTGGGCATGGAGCGCTCGGCCCTGCATCGCAAGCTGAAGTCCCTTGGCGTCAGTGCGCCGAAACTTTCCGAGGCGAAGGGGTAACTTTGATTTGCTGCAAAAGGTTCAGCATGGGGCGCAAGCCATGACGGGTTGCCTCGGGCCGGTTGGTCTGCCACCACAGGCGGCAAGACAGGACGCGCAAAAGGGAGCGGTGCAGCCATGAAAGTGATTGTCTGCGGGGGCGGTCAGGTCGGCTGGCAGATCGCGCGCCATCTCTCGGGCGAGCGCAATGACGTGACCATCGTCGACAGCAAGCCCGAGCTTGTGCGCCGCGCGACCGACACGCTCGATGTGCAGGGCGTTGTAGGCTATGCGAGCTACCCCAAGGTGCTGGCTCAGGCTGGCGCGGCCGATGCCGACATGGTGATCGCAGCGACCTATTCGGATGAGGTGAACATGGTCACCTGTCAGGTCGCGCATTCCGTCTTTGGCGTGACCCGCAAGATTGCGCGACTGCGCGAGCAATCTTATCTAGATCCGCTCTATGCCGATCTCTTCCGCCGCGAACACATGCCGATTGATGTCATCATCAGTCCCGAGCGCGAGGTCAGTCAGGCAGCGCTGAAGCGCGTGGCCTATCCCGAGGCCTTTGATGTGCACGAGTATTTTCAGGGCAAGGCGCTGCTGATCGGGTTGATGCTGGACGAGAACTGCTCGGTGCTGGACACGTCCCTGCGCGAATTGTCCGAACTGTTCCCCAGCCTGCGAATCATGGTCGCAGGGGTGCGGCGCGGCAAACGGCTGTTCGCGCCCGAACCCGAGGATCAGCTCTATGCCGGTGATCAGGTCTATGTGCTCACTGATGCGCGAGACGTGCCACGCACTTTCGAGGTCTTCGGCAAGGCCCCGAAACCGCAGGAACGGGTGCTGATCGTGGGGGCGGGCAATGTTGGGCTGGCGGTTGCGCGGATTCTCGAAAACCAGCCGCGGCGCGTGCGCGTCAAGGTCATCGAGCGTGACCGTGCCCGCGCCGAACTGGCTGCCGATGCGCTGGAGCGCTCGATCGTGCTGCATGGTGACGGTATGGACGCAGCCCTGCTGGACGAGGCGGGGATCGCAAAGACCGGCGCGGTGCTGCTTGTCACCGATGACGACCGCACCAATCTGCTGGCCGCCGTGCGCGCCAAGTCCATGGGCGCGCGGTTGGCGATTTCGCTGATCAACGACCCCGGTATGGTACCCTTGGCCGACGCCACCGGCATTGATGCGCATATCAACCCGCGCGCGCTGACCGTATCCTCTATCCTGCGCCATGTGCGGCACGGCAAGGTGCGCTCGGTCTATCTGCTGGGTGACCGCGAGGCCGAGGTGATCGAGGCGCAGGTGCTGGCCACCTCGGCACTATGCAATGCCCGCGTGCGCGATATCGACTTCCCCGAGGGCGCGCTGCTGATCGGCGTGCTGCGCAAGAGCGAGTTCATGCGCCCCAGCGGCGACATGGTGCTGCGCGAGGGGGATCTGGTGGTGGTGTTCTCACTGACTGCCGATGTCGCCAAGGTCGATGAATTGCTGCAGGTCGCGGTCGAGTTCTTCTGAGCACCCGCCCAGACCCGGAGGGACGCATGGAGCGCAGGACGCGTGGCACGGTTTTCTTGGTGGCCCTGATCGGGCTGACGGCGCTGGCGATGCTGTTGCCCGCCGCTGTGGGGTTTACCCTGAGCGAATTGCGGCTTGCACGCGGGTTTCTATATTCGGCGCTGCTGCTGGCCATTATCGCGGGGCTCTTGCATCTGGCCAGTCGTGGGGTTCAGGCGAGTGGCTGGCGGCTCTCGCATCCGTTCCATCACCTGACGCTTGCCTATCTGATCCTGCCTGCGCTGATGGCCGTCCCGCTGACCGAGGCCGTGCCAGGGATGCGCTTTCTCGACGCGTGGTTCGAGATGGTTGCGGCCTTCACCACAACCGGGGCCAGTGTGCTCGATGGCGAGGGCACGACCAGCCTGCATCTGTGGCGCGCGCTTGTCGGCTGGGGCGGAGGGCTGTTCATCCTCGTCGTGGTGATGGCAATGCTCTCGCCCATCAATCTGGGTGGATTCGAGCTGTTTCGCCCAGCCCATAGCCCAAAACCGGATACTCGCAGCACCGGGGCCACGAACAGCGCGCGCTTTGACACCATCCCGGCCGATAAGAGTCTTGCAAGGCTTCGCGAACAGTTGCGTGTCATCGGGCCGATTTATTTTGCCTTGACCCTTGCCCTTTGGGTGGCGCTCTCGATTGCGGGAAACCCACCGCTGCATTCCCTGATGCTGGCCATGTCTGCAGTGTCAACGTCAGGTATCGCACCTGAGCCGGTGCTGGCCGGTGGGGTGTCAGAAGGGCTGATCGCACTGGTTCTGGTCTTTGCGCTGACGCGCAGGTTTTGGCCTGGTGCCGCCGCGATTGCCGGGCACGGCCCCTTGCAGCGCGACCCGGAGTTGCGGCTGGGATCGGCGGTTATGATGCTTATGTTCGTGGCGATGGGGCTTGTGCTTCTGGGGCAGGGGGGCAGCGACGGTCCGGCGGCGTTGTTGGCGTGGCTCTGGGCAATCGGCTTCACCAGCCTGTCTTTTCTGACCACAACCGGCTTCATCAGCGGGGCGCTGGACACAGAAGGCGGTGTGTTCGCAGGGCCGGCGGGCATCGCCTTGCTGGGGCTGGCGATGATCGGGGGCGGGGTTGCCACCACAGCTGGCGGTCTCAAGCTGATGCGGGTCTTCGCGCTGTTCTGGCAGGCGCGGTTCGAGGTGGCAAAGCTTGTCCATCCGCAGGATGTGGGTGGGGATGGGCCACGCCTGCGCGGGCTGCGTACCGAAGGGGCCATCGCAGCATGGCTGTTTCTGATGATCTTCATCTTCGCACTCATGGCCATGACTGCGGTCCTGACCTTAGGTGGAACTTCGCTGGAGGATGCGATCGTCTATGCTGTCGCGGCGCTGACCACAACAGGTCCGCTGACCCAGATTGCTGCCGCCGAGCCGCTGTCATGGGCCGGACTGAGTGATCTGGCCAAGGTGACCCTTGCCTTTGGCATGGTTCTGGGGCGGCTTGAACTGTTGTTGCTGCTCTCTGTTTTCTGGCGGCGTTGAGCGGTCCGGTGCGGAAAAGCTTCTGAAATAAAATTGCGCACCCCTGAAATTTCCGGCCCTTGGGGCTGGAAGTTTTTTTCAACCCGTTCCATAGTTACCCGATAGGGAGACAAGGCTCCTTGCGTAGACCAAACACGCCCAGCAAAAAGGCAAGCGCATGGCCAATGATAAACAGAACCTGCAAGATGCATTCCTCAACCATGTCCGCAAGAACAAGGTTCCGGTGACGGTGTTTTTGATCAATGGGGTCAAGCTGCAAGGCGTGATCACCTGGTTTGACAATTTCTGCGTGCTTTTGCGCCGCGACGGCCAGAGCCAGCTTGTCTATAAGCACGCCATCTCCACCATCATGCCCGGACAGCCGATCTCGCTCTATGAGGGGGACGGCTGAGTATCAGGGCGACAGATGAGGGCATCAGCAGCGCCGGGGCCATGACCCGCGCTCTTGTCTTGCATCCGGACATTCGAACGACCGGCGCCGCGCGTGATCCCGAAAATGCGCTGGCCGAGGCTATCGCCTTGGCGCAGGCGCTGCCGGGGCTGGAGATCGTCGACGGGTTGATCGTGCGTCTGCCAAGAGCGCATGCCGGGATGCTCTTTGGGTCGGGCAAGGTGGCGGAGCTTGGCGCGTCGATAAAGGCCGCCGGAATCGAGCTTGTGCTGGTCGATGGCCCGGTGACGCCGGTGCAGCAGCGCAATCTGGAACGCGAATGGGATGTGAAGCTTCTGGACCGCACCGGGCTGATCCTTGAGATCTTTGCGGATCGCGCCCGCACGCGCGAGGGGGTGTTGCAGGTGGAGCTCGCGGCACTCAGCTATCAGCGCACGCGGCTGGTGCGCGCCTGGACGCACCTGGAACGCCAGCGCGGCGGGCTTGGTTTCGTTGGTGGCCCCGGAGAGACGCAGATCGAGGCCGACCGCCGCGCCATCGACACCCAGATGGTACGCCTGCGTCGGCAGTTGGCCAAGGTCTCGAAGACGCGCGAACTGCACCGCGCCGCACGGCGCAAGGTGCCGTTCCCGGTGGTGGCGCTGGTGGGCTACACAAATGCGGGAAAATCGACCCTGTTCAACCGATTGACCGGGGCCGAGGTGCTGGCCAAGGACATGCTTTTTGCCACCTTGGACCCGACCATGCGTGCGGTGCGCCTGCCGACGGGCAAAGAGGTGATCCTGTCGGATACGGTGGGCTTCATCTCGGATCTGCCGACGCAGCTGGTCGCGGCCTTTCGGGCGACTCTGGAAGAGGTGCTCGAGGCTGATCTGATCGTGCATGTTCGTGATATTGCCCATTCCGAGACCGAGGAGCAGGCGCGCAATGTGCGAGACATTCTGGCCGATCTGGGCGTCGGACCAGAAACCGCGCAGATCGAATTGTGGAACAAGGCCGACCTTTTGCCCGAGGCGCAAGCCGAGGCGTTGTCCCGGCGGGCCGATGCGCAGGCGGATATCCACCTCGGATCGGCTGTGACAGGCCAAGGGCTGGAAGCGCTGTTCGCGGCAATGACCGACCTGCTCGATGATCAGCGCCACGAAGCCGAATTGGATCTGGATTTCACTGAGGGCCGCGCGCGGGCATGGCTGCACGCGCATGTGCAGGTCGCAAACGAGACCGAAACAGAGACGGGGCATCGCATTCAGGTGCTCTGGACTGATCGTCAGAAGCACCAGTTCGACACGCTGCGCGACCAGTCGTGACCCCTCGGGCTGCCGCGCCATAGCGTTGACCAATTGTGGCGGCTCTGGGGCGCGTGACCGCTTTCCGCCGCAATTCTTCTTTTTTTAACCATGATCTTTTCAAAGGCTGAACAAGGTTAACGGCGATCTTGGTCTGCAGAGCCCAGAACAGGATTCGCGCCATGAGTTACCACAGCCCCATTGTTGTCCAGTCTGTCCTTGCCGGATCGCACAAGGCTGCGTCAGAAATGCAGAACGCGGCTGCCGGGCACACTCATCTGGACACGCTCATCTCGCTCATCCGTCGCACGACTGGCGCTGAGTCGGTTCTGGTGCAATTTGAAGGTGATGCGCCGCAACCGATTGCCGTCGAACTCGACTGCATCGAGGCCACGCTGATGCGCGGGCGCAAGCGTATCGGCGTGCTCCGCGCCTTCGGTCAGGGGTTTGGCCCATTCGCCGAAAGCCTGCTGCAGGACTTCGCCAAGTTGATCGTCGAGCAGAATGACCTGTGGGCACAAGCGCATGTCGATGCGCTTACCGGGGCGCTGACACGGCGTGCCTTCGCAGATGACCTGGAGCGCGCGGTCGCGTCTAATCGGCGCAATGGTGCAGAGTGCAGCCTGATCATGTTCGACCTCGACCATTTCAAGAAGGTCAATGACACTTATGGCCATCTGGCCGGCGACGCCGTGCTGCGCGCTGTCGGGCGGCTGGTCAAGCGTGAGTTGCGCGCCGAAGACCGTTTCGGGCGTCTGGGGGGCGAGGAATTCGGTGTGCTGGTTGCAGCAGATGTCGAAACCGCCACTGACATTGCAGAGCGTCTGCGGCATGCAGTTTCGGTCGCGATTGTCAAAGGTTTCGAGGACGTCCGTGTGACTGCCAGTCTAGGCGTTGCATCCTGCGACATCGAGATCGACTCCGTCATGTCGCTGATGTCCAAGGCGGATGAACGGCTCTATGCGGCGAAGCGCAATGGCCGCAATCAGGTCTGCACCGGGCCTGTCTGCCATCGCGCAATGCCCTATAACTGAGCGAAGGCCGCGCCGCGTCGCGGCCACTCAAGGCGCGATTCTTCCCCATTCTTGAAATTGGGGCTTTGAATATGACGCGATAATCCATAAATGACATGCGTATGTGACTGCGTCATGCGACTGTTGGCGCGGCAAAAGGAGATGCGCATGCTGAACAATATTGGCCCCGCTGGTCTGATCCTGATTGCGATCGTGGTGCTCGTTCTTTTCGGGCGCGGCAAGGTCGCTGGTCTGATGGGTGAAGTCGGCAAGGGGATCACCTCGTTCAAGAAAGGCCTCAAGGACGAGACCAGCGAGATCGAGAAATCCGACGACGAGGCAGCCCAAACGGCCCGCGACGTCACGCCCGAGGCGGACAAGGACAAGGCTTGACGCCTTTGCAGCGCAACCGGACGCGCATGACCGCGCCAGAGGCGCTGCGACAGAGGGGCACTGATGTTTGATCTCGGCTGGACAGAGATTCTGGTGGTCGGAATCGTGGCGCTGATCGTGGTGGGGCCCAAGGATCTGCCCAAGATGTTCCGCACGCTCGGGCAAGTTATGGCCAAGGCTCGCGCCATGGCGCGCGAGTTTCAGCGCGCGATGGATGATGCCGCCGATGCCTCTGGCGTGAAGGATATGGCGCGTGACCTCAAGAACGCAACTGACCCCCAAGGGATGGGGCTGGACGAGCTTAACAAGCTCAAAAGCTGGGATCCGATGCGTGAGGATGGCAAGCCGGGCAAACCCAAACGCGACGAAGACGACGACGACGACGAGGCCGCGCTCGACCGTATCTCGGAAGAGATGGAGAACCTGCGTCGTGAAAGGGCCAGCGCGAAGGCGGGCAAGACTGGCGGCAAGGGCGGCACCCCCGATGCGGCGGCCGCGTCATCCGCCACCGAGAGTGCAGCGCCGCCAGCGACCGAGCCCACCCCCGCCGAGTCTGATGGCCCACAGAGCAAGACGCCATGACCCGTATGGACCGTCCCGACGAGATTGATGACAAGGGCGCGCCGCTGATAGAGCATCTGGCCGAACTGCGCTCGCGCCTGATCAAATCTGTTCTGGCCTTTCTGGTCGGTATGGTGATCTGTTTCACCGTGGCGACCCCGATCTTCAATTTCCTTACCGCTCCTCTCTGTGATGCGCTTTCGTCACGCGGGCAGGATTGCGACTTGATCTTCATCAGCCCGCAGGAAGGCTTCTTCGTGGCCATCAAGGTCTCGCTGCTGGGCGGATTCATGCTGGCTTTCCCGGTGATCGCGGGGCAAATGTGGCGCTTCGTTGCACCGGGCCTCTACCGGTCTGAGAAGAACGCATTCCTGCCCTTCCTGATCGCATCGCCTTTCATGTTCCTGCTCGGGGCAAGCTTTGCCTTTTATGTTGTCACCCCGCTGGCCTATAATTTCTTCCTCGGATTTCAGCAATTCGGCGCAGGCGGCGAGGTGCTGGAGGATGTGCCGGGCGCCGCGCCGCTGTCGGTGGTGTTCCAGGGTTCGGCTCAGGCCTATCTGAATCTCACGATCAAGTTCATCGTGGCCTTCGGTCTGTGCTTTCAGTTACCAGTGCTGCTGACGCTCATGGGCAAGGCAGGGCTGGTGTCCGAGCGCGGGCTGCGCGCAGGGCGGAAATGGGCCATCGTGGGTATTCTGACGCTGGCGGCACTGGTCACACCGCCTGATGTCATTACCCAGATCATCCTCTTCGTGGTGGTCTACGGGCTCTATGAAATCTCGATCCGGCTGGTCGCGCATGTCGAGCGCAAGCGCAACGAACAGTTGCGTCGCGAGGGGTTGCTCGATGAGGATGACGAGATCTTCGAGGACGAACTGGAAGGCGAGAAATGACTCAGCCACCGGACTGGTCAGCGCTCTCGGCCGAGAGCCTGCGCCGCATTGCCGATGCATTGGAGCGTATCGCCCCTGCACCCGCGCCCGCGCCTGATCTGAGCGGGGCCGAGGCTTTTGTCTGGCATGTGGCCCCTGACCGGTTGCAACCTGTGGCAGAGGTGAACCGCGTGGCGCTTGATTTGCTGCGCGACATCGATCGCGCGCGTGACACGCTGCTGGCCAATACGCGCCAGTTCGCGCGTGGCCTGCCCGCAAATAATGCGCTTCTGTGGGGCGCGCGGGGGATGGGTAAATCCTCACTGGTCAAGGCCGTCCATGCGCAGGTCGCGACAGAGGCTCCCGAGGCCGGGTTGAAACTGATCGAGATCCAGCGCGAGGATCTGCCCTCGATCGGGCGGTTGATGGGGCATCTGCGCGGCGCAGCTGCGCGCGTGATCCTGTTCTGTGATGACCTGTCCTTCAGCCATGACGATCAGCATTACAAATCGCTCAAGGCGGTGCTCGATGGCGGGATCGAGGGACGGCCCGGGAATGTGGTGCTCTACGCGACCTCGAACCGGCGGCACCTGATGCCGCGTGACATGATCGAGAATGAACGCTCCAGTGCGATCTCGCCCTCGGAAGCGGTGGAGGAAAAGGTCTCGCTCTCGGACCGTTTCGGGCTGTGGCTGGGCTTCCACCCCTGCGGGCAGGAAGAGTATCTGGCGATGATCGAGGGCTATTGCGCGGCTCATGGTCTGGAAATCGACCCCGCGCGGCTGCGCGCCGAGGCGATCGAGTGGCAGGCCACGCGCGGCGGGCGCTCGGGCCGGGTGGCTTGGCAGTTCTTTACCGATCTGGCAGGCCGCGAAGGTCTGCGCCTTTGAGAGCAGGGACGGGGGGCTGCCGCCCCCCGGCTGGCCTGCGGCCAGAACCCCCCGCTTCAAGGGGCAAAGTTGCCCCTTGAAAATCCCCCTGAGTATTTTTCGGCAAGAAAAGGCATCAACTAGTCTCGCTGGCGAAAATGGCGTCGATCATGGCCTGATTGCCGCGCGAGGTCTCGAGCGGGCAGGGGAAGGGCGTGCCGTCGCGCGCGCTCTGGGCGAAATTCTCAAGCATCAGCGCGTATTGGTTGACGTTGTTGAACCGGCGGCTGCTTGTGTCACTCCCCTGCTGCCATTCGACGACGCAATCACCATAGACCGCCCCGTTGAACGGGGCAGAAAGCGCGATCCAGCCGTCCTGACCGTGGAACAGCATGTGTTGGCGGCGCATCTGCATCATGCCGCAATAGAAGGATAGCGTGAAACCGGGAAAATCGGCCCAGACGCGGGCGAAGGTATCGACCCCGTTCTGCCAGCGGATATCGACGTGCAGATTTTCGGGCTCGGCCCCGGTGGCCAGCCGTGTCGTAAGGCAGGGATAGACACCCACATCGCGTAGCCCGCCACCGCCCATTTCGGGCCTGTGACGGATATTGGCGTGGTCGCGATTGGTATAGGTGAACACTCCCTCGACATGCTCCAGCGGGCCGATCATGCCATCGACCAGCAGGTCGCGCACCAGGGTCCATTGCGGGTGATGTGCGACCATGAAGGCTTCGGCGATGAGCTTGCCCGTCGCCTCGCGCGTGGTGATCAGGCGGTCTATATCCTCGGCCTGCAGCGCGATGGGCTTTTCGCAGAGGACATGCTTGCCCGCCTGTGCGGCGCGGATCGACCAGTCGACATGCAGATGGTTGGGCAGTGGGATATAGACGGCCTCGATCTCGGGGTCATCGAGTAGCGCGTCATAGCTAGCATGGATGCGCAGGTCGGGCACGAGGTCGCGGAACGGCGCTGCACGGGTCGGGTCGCGCGTGGCCAGTGCGGCAAGTTCGGTATGGCGGGCCAGTTGCATGGCCGGGGCAAGATCGGTTCGCGCGATCCTCGCCGCGCCAAGGATTCCCCATTTCATCGCGCCCTCTCCTCCGGTGCTGTCAGTGCCACCCTATCGGTCTGTGTGCTGCTGGCAAGCTGGCTCCGACCATTGACGCCCTGACGGGTGCAGCGTAGGGCAGTCATGTCAGAGAGGACCAAGCAATGAACCTTTTTTCAGATATCCGCGATCTGGTGATTTCCTGCCTTGATGCGATGGTCGGCGAGGGGGTGCTTCCAGCGGCGCTGGGTTTCGACGCGGTCGCAGTCGAGCCGCCGCGCGACCCGGCGCATGGCGACATGGCGACCAATGCCGCAATGGTGCTGGCCAAACCCGCCGGACAGCCACCGCGCGCGATTGCCGAGGCGCTGGCGGAGCGGCTGATGGCCGACCCGCGCATTTCCAGCGCCGAGGTGGCAGGGCCGGGTTTCCTGAACCTGCGGCTGGCAGATGCGGTCTGGCAGGGGGTCATCGCCACTGCGCTGGAGGCAGGCACGGGCTACGGTCGCTCGACGATGGGGCAGGGACGGCGGGTGAATGTCGAGTTCGTCTCGGCCAATCCGACCGGGCCGATGCATGTGGGCCATACGCGCGGTGCCGTCGTGGGCGATGCGCTGTGCAACCTGCTGGTGTTTGCCGGCTATGACGTGACCCGTGAATATTACATCAACGATGGCGGCGCGCAGGTCGATGTGCTGGCGCGCTCGGCTTATGAACGTTACCGCGAGGCGCATGGGCTGTCGCCCGAGATCGCCGAGGGGCTCTATCCCGGTGAATACCTGATCGAGGTCGGAGAGGCGTTGAAAGCGGAGTTCGGCGCGCAGTTTCTTGACCAGCCGGAATCGGTCTGGCTGGAGCCGATCCGTGACTTCGCCACCGCGCGTATGATGGCCATGATCCGCGATGATCTGGCCGCGCTTGGCGTCACCATGGATGTCTATTCCAGCGAGAAGGCGCTTTATGGCACCGGCCGGATCGAAGCCGCCATCGAGCGGCTGCGTGGCCTCGGACTGATCTACACCGGAACGCTGGAGCCGCCCAAGGGCAAGACCCCCGAGGATTGGGAGCCGCGCGAGCAGACCCTGTTCCGTTCGACCGCGCATGGCGATGACGTGGACCGCCCGATCATGAAATCGGATGGAAGCTGGACCTATTTCGCCCCCGACATCGCCTATCATCACGACAAGATTTCGCGCGGCTATGACATGCTGATCGACATTTTTGGCGCCGATCACGGCGGCTATGTCAAGCGGATGAAGGCGGCGGTTTCTGCGCTTTCGGACGGGCGCGTGCCGCTGGATATCAAGCTGATCCAGCTTGTGAAGCTCTACAAGAATGGTGAGCCGTTCAAGATGTCGAAACGCGCGGGCACGTTCGTCACCCTGCGCGATGTGGTCGAGATGGTGGGGGCCGATGTCACCCGTTTCGTCATGTTGACGCGCAAGAATGATGCAACGCTCGATTTCGATTTCGACAAGGTGCTGGAGCAGTCGCGCGACAATCCGGTATTTTATGTGCAATACGCCAATGCCCGCGTGCATTCGGTCTTGCGCAAGGCGGGTGAGGTCGGCCTCGATCTGGCGGATACGCGTGCCGATCTGGCGCGGCTGGATCACGAGGCAGAGCTTGCGCTGATGCGCAAGCTGGCTCAATGGCCGCGCATCGTCGAGCTTGCCGCCCGCACGCAAGAGCCGCATCGGGTGGCGGGCTATCTGTCGGAACTGGCCGCCGAATTCCACGGGCTTTGGAACAAGGGCAATGATCTGCCCGCGCTGCGCTTCGTGCAGGAGGGCGATCCGGCAACAACGCAGGCAAAAATTGCGTTGGCGCGCGCGACAAGCGTTGTGATTTCTGCAGGTCTTGCTATCTTGGGCGTAACGCCGGTTCAGGAAATGCGATAACAGTCAGCATTCGGACGGGGTGTATTTGGGTCGCAGCCGGCATTGAATGGCTGCGATATGACAATAAAACAGGCGCGAAAAGCGTCAAACCGGGCAATGTCGGGCAGACATCTTGCCGCTGAAGATTGAACGAATGGTCGTCGGGCAGTGATGTCCGGTACCTCGGTGAGGCAGGCATGGTTGACAACAGGTATTTTCCGCCACGGGGAACGCCCCAATCTGCGGCGTATGATGATCATGGGCATGTGCCCTATGATCCGTCTGGCTATCAATTCGCGCCCTATGCGCCATCGGCTCCAGACCCGTACCTTCATGGCCAGCCTCACAAGTCGGCCTATCATGCCCAGCCCGGTGACGACCCTTACATTTCCTATTCCGGCCAAGGGGTGCCCCCGGCCTATCTGGGTCATGCCTCCACATCCATGCCTTATCGCACCGCACAGCCAGAGCAACCGGCGTCGACGCATTTGTCGATGGCGGGTGTCACCCACGCGCTCGGGGCCGTTCTGTCCGTCGCGCTGATCGTGGGCGCGGCAGGCTGGGCGTGGAACCTGATGCAGCGCGATGTCGCAGGCGTACCGGTCGTGCGCGCGCTTGAGGGACCGACGCGTGTGATGCCCGATGATCCCGGTGGTCGGCAGGCTGCGCATCAGGGGCTAGCGGTGAACGAACTGGCCGGGTCGGTTGAAGAGGCCGCGCGCGAACAGATCGTTCTTGCACCACCTCCGCTGGAACTGCCCGAAGATGCCGTGCCGCCTCCTGCCAATATGCAACCCGCTGCGCCTGATGCCGCAGAAACCCGACCCATCCCGGTGTCGCTGACGCAAGAAGTGCATGTGCCGCAGGGGCCCGCATTGGGTATGAATAGCCCGACCCGCAGGGCAGTTGCCAATTCACCGCGCCCGCCGCGCCGCAATACAGGTGCCATCGACCAGGGGCGCATGGCTGCGCTCAGCGCCCCCACATCGGATACGACAGCGGATGACGATTTGGCCGCGACACTGGCCAATTCGGTTGCCGCCGGTCTGAGCGCCGTGCGTGATATCGATGTTGACCCTGCCACACTCGGCCCAGGCACACGGCTGGTACAACTCGGGGCCTATGATGACGCTGCAACAGCGCGCTCGGCCTGGGATCAACTCGCCCGCCGCTTCGCGCCGCTGCTCGATGATCGTGGACGCGTGATCGAGGCGGCGCATAGTGGCGGTTCGGTCTTCTACAGGCTTCGTGCGCATGGCTTTGCTGACGAGCGCGACGCGAGGCGCTTCTGTGCAGCGCTGGTTGCCCAGCAGATCGACTGCATTCCCGTGTTGATCCGGTGAGCCCGCGCGCCCTGCGTTCGGTCATATTTGGCTGTGCGGGACATCGGCTGACCCGTGAGGAGGCGCGGCTATTTACCGACGCGCAGCCTTGGGGTGCGATCCTGTTTGCGCGCAATGTCGATAATCCTGATCAGGTCCGGGCATTGACCTCAGATCTGCGCGAGGCCGTGGGCTGGGATCTGCCGATCCTCGTCGATCAGGAAGGCGGCCGCGTTCAGCGTCTGGGCGCACCGCATTGGCGCCAATGGAATGACCCGCTCCGAGATGCGCGCATGGGGCTTTGCTCGACGCGCATGATGGAACTGCGCGGCCTGATCATCGCGCATGAGTTGCGCGCGGTCGGGATCGACGTGAATTGCGCTCCGCTTGCCGATATCGCTCGGTCGGACACGCACCCGTTCCTTCGCAGCCGGTGCTATGGCACCAGTGTCACGACGGTGATCGACCACGCCCTCGCAATGGCTGGCGGGTTGCGTCAGGGGGGGGTGCTGCCAGTGCTCAAACATATTCCGGGTCATGGTCGGGCGCAGCTTGACAGTCATCACGCGCTGCCCGTGGTCGATGCCCCCGCTGACCGGCTGCGTGCCACTGATTTCGAGCCCTTCCGCCAACTCGCCAACCTGCCACTCGCGATGACCGCGCATGTCGTCTATCGTGCCTTCGATCCGGACCGCCCCGCCACCACCTCGCCGCGCATGATCCGGCTTATCCGCGATGAATTGTGCTTCGGTGGACTGCTGATGACCGATGACATTTCGATGCAGGCGCTTGAGGGACCTGTGACCGCGCGCGCCGAGGCAGCACTGGAGGCGGGTTGCGACCTGGTGCTGCATTGCAACGGTGATTTAGCCGAGATGCACGCGCTGGCGCGGGTCTGCCCGCTACTCGGTGGCCCGGCGCGGGCGCGGTCCAGGGCCGTGCTGGCAGAACGCCACCCAATGCCAGAACCGGTTGATCTTCATGCACTGGAGGTCGAATATCTGATGAGGGAAGCTGGAATGGACCCGGACGATCATGAGTCTTGAACCTTGGGATGAAATTCGCACGGCGCTGCATGTCGCGCGCGCAGGGACGGTCAGCGGTGCCGCCTCTGCGCTGGGCGTGCATCATGCCACGGTCATCCGCCATATCGATGCACTTGAGGATCGGACCGGTGCGAAACTGTTCCAGCGCCACGCCAAGGGATACACCCCGACCGAGGCAGGTCAGGCCCTGTTCGAGGCCGCGCGCGAGACCGAGCAGCGTTGTGACGGAATGAGAATTCCTTCACATAGCGTTCGAGGCCGCGCGCGAGACCGAGCAGCGCTTCGAACAGCTTGCGGCACGACTGCAGGCCCTGCAGGGCGGCATTTCCGGTGCGCTTGTGATCACGACCGTTCCGGAACTCACGGCTCTCTTGTTACCCGCGATTGCCGAACTCTGCCAGCGCCACCCTGCTCTGGAGCCCTGCCTGCGGACCGAAGAGCGCGTGCTGCGTCTGGAGTATGGCGAAGCCCATGTTGCGTTGCGGGCAGGGCGGCAGCCGCAGGAACCCGACAATGTCGTCCAGAAACTGGGACGACTTGGCCTCGCGCTCTATGCCAGCCCGGCGCTGGTGGGTGCGGCTGTCCCGTTGCTCGAAGAACTGGGCTTTGTGGCCGCAGATGGCGTCGCCAGCCGCGCGCCAACAGAGGTTTGGGTGCGCGATGCAGGCCATCGGGTCACCTTTCGCAGCAATGACTATGCCACACGCCTTGCCGCGATACGCGCCGGACTGGGCGCAGGCTTCCTCCTGCCCGGATGCGAGACCGAGGGGCTTGTTCAGATTGTTCCGCCTCGCGCCGAGTGGGGGTCGGACCTATGGTTGGTCACGCATGTCGACCTGCATCGCAGCCCCAAGGTGCAGGCCTGCACCACGGCGCTACGCGCGCATGTAGCAGGCATGCTGCAGTCATAGCCCCTCCGCTGCGGGATTTTGGGCTTGCGGTGCCGGGGGGACATCTTTACACGAAGCAGCGGAGACGTGGCCGAGTGGTCGAAGGCGCTCCCCTGCTAAGGGAGTAGGCCCGGAAGGGTCTCGTGGGTTCGAATCCCATCGTCTCCGCCACCTGCCTTTTGTTCGACGATTTTTATTTTC
>SKIF01000001.1 GCA_007116575.1 Paracoccaceae bacterium | reverse complement strand
TACCCGGCTGCGCCGGGTGGGCGTTTTGGATGGAAGTGACAGTGATGCGTGCGGGGGGGTGAGTATTTCCGGCAAGAAAAAGCGCTATGAGGACGCGCTTTGACCCCGGTTGTCGCGGGGCGCGCGTGCGCAGCAAGCGCGCCCCCGCAGTAAGACCATAGATGACGGCGTGCCGATCAGAGCAGCCTGCGGGCGATAACCTGCGCCTGAATCTCGCCTGCCCCCTCGAAGATGTTGAGGATGCGGGCGTCGCACAGGATACGGCTGATCGGGTATTCCAGCGCGAACCCGTTGCCACCGTGGATCTGGAGGCCATTATCGGCAGCGGCCCATGCGACGCGTGCGCCCAGTAGCTTGGCCATGCCGGCCTCAAGGTCGCAGCGGCGCTCGGCATCCTTTTCGCGGGCGCTGAAATAGGTCAGTTGACGCGCCACCATGATCTCGACCGACATCATGGCGATCTTGGCCGCGACGCGGGGAAATTCGATCAGGGCCTTGCCGAACTGCTTGCGGTCCTCGGCATATTGCATCGCGACTTCGAGCGCATTTTGCGCCACACCGATGGCGCGGGCCGCGGTCTGGATACGTGCGGATTCAAAGGTCTGCATGAGTTGCTTGAACCCCTGCCCCTCTTCACCGCCCAGCAGGTTCGCACCTGCAACACGAAAATCGTCGAAATTGAGCGTGTATTCCTTCATGCCGCGATAGCCCAGGACCTCGATCTCGCCGCCCGAGAGGCCGGGATCGGGGAAGGGCGCCTCATCCGTGCCCGGCGTCTTTTCGGCAAGGAACATCGACAGGCCGCGATAGTCACTCGTGCCCTCGATCGTACGGGCCAGAACGGTCATGACATGGGTGCGCGCGGCATGGGTGATCCAGGTCTTGTTGCCGTTGATCACCCAGTCTTCGCCATCGCGGACCGCCTTGGTACGTAGCGCGCCCAGATCCGAGCCCGTATTGGGTTCGGTAAAGACCGCCGTGGGCAGGGTCTCGCCAGAGGCGAGCTTGGGCAGCCACTGCGCCTTTTGTTCTGGCGTACCGCCGCAGAGAATCAGTTCAGCGGCGATTTCGGTACGCGTACCAAGCGAGCCGACCCCGATATAACCGCGCGACAATTCTTCCGAGACCACGACCATGGCCGATTTCGACATGCCCAGACCGCCGAACTCTTCGGGAATGGTAAGACCTAAGACACCCATCTCGGAAAGCTGTTCGATCACCTCCATCGGGATCAACTCGTCCTTCAGGTGCCATTCATGTGCATGGGGCAGGACCTGCTCATCGGCATAGCGGCGGAACTGGTCGCGGATCATCTCGAGCTCTTCGTCAAGCCCGGTCGAGCCGAATGTGGCGCGGCCGTGATTGTCGCGCATCAGCGCAACCAGTGCCATCCGCGCTGCATCGGTGTTGCCTTGGGCGCGCAGCGTGGCAGCCGCACCCGTGTCGAGATCCGCCGACACGCCCAGATCCGACAGGCGCACAATCTCGCCCTGGTTCATGGGGATACCGCCTGCGATCTGGTCGAGATATTCGCCAAAGGCGATCTGGTGGATGAGCTGTTCCATCGCACCGAAACGCCCCTCGGCGCTCAGCCGCTCGGCCCAGCCCTGCATCTGGCGCAGGCTCTCGACATAGGTGGCGAGCCATGCCAGCCCGTGCGCGGCGTACTGATCGGCCTCGAGCAGCCCCGGGTCAACCTTGCCAGATGGCGCAATCCGGCTACGCATCGCGTCCCGTGCCTCG
This sequence comes from Paracoccaceae bacterium, assembly GCA_007116575.1. GTDB lineage: Bacteria > Pseudomonadota > Alphaproteobacteria > Rhodobacterales > Rhodobacteraceae > Roseinatronobacter. The sequence goes on along the minus strand of SKIF01000001.1, from coordinate 20,543 downwards.
TCCAGCAACGCTTCGAGCGGGGGCAGCGCAGCGGCTGTCAGGCCAAGCAGATCGCTGAGGATCGGTGCGGAAAGGGGCTGTCCATCATGCGGCATGGGTCACTCCGGTGTGTGATCTGGGCTATTTTGCAGTTGCGGCAAGACATAGGGCCTTCGCAGGTGCAGCGCAACAAAAATACGAAATTCTGCCCACCGCTTTGCATTTATGTCGCAGGCATTTCGCGAGTGCAGCGCCAGAGCGGCTGCGCTATAGCGACTGTCGACATTGGGGGGATGAATGCTCGATCTTGTCTCGGCAGGGCTGCCGCTATGGGCATTGCTGGCGGCAATGGCGGTCTCGCTGTTTGCGGGTCTGATCAAGGGCGCGCTGGGCTTTGCCATGCCGATGATCCTGATCTCGGGACTGTCAAGCTTCATGCCAGTCGAACTCGCGCTGGCCGGTCTGATGCTGCCGACGCTGTTTACCAACATCAGCCAGTCGTTGCGGCAAGGTTGGCAGGCGGCCGTGGCATCGGTTCGGCAATACTGGCGCATGCTGTCGATCATGGTGATCCTGCTCGTTGCCAGCGCGCAGCTTGTCAGCGAAATGTCCGAGCGGTTGCTACTGATTCTGCTGGGCGGACCGATCGTGCTGTTCGCCCTGATCCAGCTTGCCGGTGTACCGCTGCGCCTGAACGTGCACCGACGCAGGCGGGCAGAATGGCTCAGCGGTGGAGTGGCGGGGCTCTATGGCGGAATTTCCGGGATTTGGGGGCCGCCGGTGATGATCTACCTGATTTCGGTCGACACTGGAAAACGAGACATGGTGCGCATTCTGGGCGTGGTGTTCCTGGTCGGTGCCTTCGCGCTGATCGGGGGGCATCTGGTCTCGGGCGTGGCCAATGCGCAGACGCTGGGCTTTTCGGCGCTGTTGGTGCTGCCGGGCATGGTCGGGTTATGGCTGGGCTATGTGGTGCAGGACCGGCTCGATGCCGCACAGTTCCGGCGATGGACGCTGATCATGCTGGCGCTGACCGGGCTGAACCTGCTGCGCCAAGCCATGATCTGACCACCTGCCGGAACATGAAGACGGGCAGCCACGCGGGCTGCCCGTGAAGTTTAGGTGAACAGATCCTGCCGGATCAGTTGTCAGTCAATTCCTCGGTCGGCTCTCGCTCGAAGCGGTTTTCGCGCGGGGGGCGACCGATCACATCGCGCAACTCATCGAGCTCGATGAAATTGTCGGCCTGACGACGCAGGTCATCGGCGATCATCGGCGGCTGGCTGCGGATGGTCGAGACCACCGAAACACGCACGCCCTGGCGCTGCAGGCTCTCGACCAGAGGTCGGAAATCGCCATCGCCCGAGAACAGCACCGCATGGTCCATGCGCGGGGCAAGTTCCATGGCATCGACCGCAAGCTCGATATCCATGTTGCCCTTGACCTTACGACGCCCCATCGAATCCGTGTATTCCTTGGCGGGCTTGGTCACCATGCTGTAGCCATTGTAGTGCAGCCAGTCGACCAGCGGACGGATTGGGGAGTAATCGTCGTTTTCCAAAAGCGCCGTGTAGTAGAAGGCGCGCAACAGCTTGCCCCGGCGCATGAATTCCTGGCGTAGCAACTTGTAGTCGATATCGAAGCCCAGCGCCTTGCCAGCGGCATAAAGGTTTGAGCCATCGATAAAGAGCGCAAGACGCTCATCCTTATAAAACATCCCATTTACCTTGCAGGTTGGTGTTGAGTAAGAGAGTGGCGCGGAAGGACTTGAATTGGCCGCGAGTGTAAAGTCGCCGGGTCTGACCACGCGCCACGGCATGGATACAAGATATGAGCAGGGTAGAGAATTGCAATCTGGCACTGATTGCCATCGGGGCAAATCTGGCAGGGCATCTGGATAGTCCATATGCCCAATTGCACGCTGCCATTTCCGACATTTCCAAATCCGGGCAAGAGGTTGTGGCTGTCAGCCGGTTTTTCCGCACGCCCTGCTTTCCCGCCGGGGCCGGTCCCGATTTTGTGAATGCGGCGCTGTCATTGCGCACGAAAATGGAAGCGGGCGACCTGCTGCGCCTGCTGCACGGGATCGAGCGGGCACGCGGACGTAGCCGGAGCGAGCGCTGGGAAGCGCGAGTGATCGACCTCGACCTGCTGGCGATGGGCGATCTGGTTTTGCCTGATCAAGCCACATATCTGGCATGGTCGGATCTGCCGCTCGAGGACCAGAAGCGCTCGGCGCCTGACGACCTGATCTTGCCGCATCCGCGCCTGCACGAACGCGCATTCGTGCTGGTGCCGCTCCAAGACATCGCGCCGGACTGGCGTCATCCTGTACGGGGCGAGACAGTGGCCGAGATGTGCGCGTCCCTGCCCGAGGCAACACGCGCGGAAATCTGGCCGCTGCCCGCGCCGATGTCACGCTGATTTCAGCAAAAATCAGCCTGTATGCCTTGTCATGTCGGGGCTGAGGCAGTATGTGCGGGGCTTGATCCGGATTAGCAGACGAATTGGAGTGCGCTGATGGCCCGCGTGACGGTTGAAGATTGCGTTGACAAGGTTCCCAACCGCTTCGAGCTGGTGGCGCTCTCGGCGCACCGCGCTCGCGAGATTGCGGCAGGCGCCCCGATCACGGTGGACCGCGACAATGACAAGAACCCGGTCGTTGCGCTTCGCGAGATCGCCGAAGAGACTCAGGCAGCCGATGATTTGCGCGAGCGTCTGATCGAGAGCCTGCAGACCCAGATCGAGGTCGACATGCCCGAAGATGACGACATGGCCCTGCTGATGGGCGCAGCCGAACAGGATGCGCCCGAGCAGGACGGGATGACCGAAGAGCAGATGCTGCGCGCACTGATGGAAGCGCAGGGTCAGGCAGGCTGATCCTGTCACAGGCTGCGGCTGCGGCGCGAAACGCCGCAAAGGGCAGCGAGGATGACAGGGCGGAGGGCAGGAAAGGGCCGCAGGCGTGATCACCGCAGATGACCTGATCGCGCTTGTGCGCAACTACAACCCGCGCACCGATGAAGACCTGATCCGCAAGGCCTGGGCCTATGGCGAGGCCATGCATGAAGGCCAGTTCCGCCATTCGGGCGAGCCCTATTTCACCCACCCTGTTGCTGTCGCGGCATTGCTGACGGAAATGCGGCTTGATGACTCGACGATCATCACGGCCCTTCTGCACGACACCATCGAGGACACGAAATCCACCTATTCCGAGGTTGTGCAACTGTTCGGCAAGGAAATCGCCGAACTGGTCGATGGCGTGACCAAACTGACCAATCTGCAGCTTTCCTCGTCCGAGGCCAAAGAGGCCGAGAATATCCGCAAGCTGCTGATCGCCATGTCGCGCGATCTGCGGGTGATCCTCGTCAAGCTCGCCGATCGGCTGCACAATATGCGCACGATCCGCTCGATGCGCGCCGAAAAGCAGGGCCAGAAGGCGCGCGAGACGATGGATATCTACGCTCCGCTGGCAGGCCGCATGGGGATGCAGTGGATGCGCGAAGAACTGGAGGATCTGGCCTTTCGCGTGCTCAACCCCGAGGCGCGCAACTCGATCCTGCGCCGCTTTATCACGCTGCAGCGCGAATCGGGGGATGTGGTCCACCGCATCAGCGCCGATATCCGCCATGAACTGGAGCGCAAGGAGCTTCAGGCCGATGTCTATGGCCGCGCCAAGAAGCCCTATTCGATCTGGCGCAAGATGCAGGAAAAGGACCTCGCCTTTTCGCGACTGTCGGATATCTACGGCTTCCGTATCATTACCGAGACGGCAGAGGATTGCTACCGCGTCCTTGGTGCCGTCCATGCGCGCTGGCGGGCCGTGCCGGGGCGGTTCAAGGACTATATCAGCCAGCCCAAGACGAACGGCTATCGCTCGATCCATACAACGGTTTCAGGCCGCGACGGCAAGCGCGTGGAAATCCAGATCCGCACCCGCGAGATGCATGAGGTGGCCGAGGCGGGCGTCGCGGCACATTGGGCCTATCGCGACGGCCAGCGGTCGGAAAACCCGTTTGCAGTTGATCCCGCGAAGTGGATCTCGACTCTGACAGAAGGGTTTGAGACTGCCGAAGATTATGACGCGTTTCTTGAGCATGTGAAGCTCGAGATGTATTCCGATCAGGTCTTCTGTTTCACGCCCAAGGGAGATGTGATCCAGCTTCCGCGCGGGGCCACGCCGCTGGACTTCGCCTATGCCATCCATACCCGTATCGGCGATGGCTGCGTCTCGGCCAAGGTGGACGGGCTGCGGGTGCCGCTCTGGACGCGGCTGAGGAACGGCCAGTCGGTCGAGATCATCACTGCCGAAGGCCAGCGCCCGCAATCAAGCTGGATCGACATCGTGGTGACAGGGCGCGCGAAATCGGCGATCCGGCGGTCGTTGCGCGAAGAAGACCGCGAACGCTTCATCCGGCTGGGCAACGAGTTGCTGCGCGTGGCCTTCGAGGCCACCGGGCGAGAATTGAGCGGCAAGGCGCTGGCGACAGCGGCACGGATGCTCAGTGTCCGCGACTCGACCGAATTGCGCGCGCGTGTCGGCGCGGCCGAGATCACGGCGCGCAGGGTGGTGGCCACGCTCTACCCCGAAACCGCGAGCGCCGAACCCGAGATCGACGCCGCTCACCCGGTTGCCGGGCTCGAGGCCGATCAGAGCTTTCGGCGTGCCCCCTGCTGCCAGCCGCTGCCCGGCGAGCGGATCATCGGCATCACCTATCGCGGCAAGGGCGTGGTCGCCCATGCCATGGATTGCCAGGCGCTTGCCGGGCTGGAGGACCAGCCCGAGCGATGGATCGATCTGCGCTGGCTGGACGGGACACATCCGGCGGTCTACGGCGTGACGCTCGATCTGACCATCGCCAATGATGCCGGCGTTCTGGGGCGCGTCTGCGGCCTGATTGGTGAACACAAGGCCAATATTTCGGATCTGCGCTTCATCGACCGCAAGCCCGACTTCTTCCGCCTTCTTGTCGAGGTCGAGTTGCGCGGCATCACACATCTGCATCAGGTGATGACGGCGCTTGACGCAGAATCCGCTGTCGCCCAGATTGTGCGGGCGCGGGACCCGTCGTTGCAGCCATGACCCTGCACTGGCCCGAGGTCAAAGTGAAGGTCTGACAGCTTGGTATTCAAACGTCGTACCCCGAGGAATTTCCGCCAGTCTTTGGTGAATTTCTTCTACCCCGGCGGCGGCTGGGGGCGGTCTGCCAGCTATGTGATGCACCGGCTTCGCCGCCTGCCCGACAGCCCGGAACGCGTTGCCAAGGGCATCGCGGCCGGTGTCTTTGTCAGTTGCCTGCCGCTGTTCGGGCTGCATTTCATCACGGCGGCCTGCCTCGCCTGGATATTGCGCGGCAATATATTCGCGTCGATTCTAGCCACCTTTTTCGGCAACCCTTTCACTTTCCCGATCATTGCCTACAGCGCAATGGAACTGGGCTCGCTGCTGCTGGGGCGGGGGCACGCGCAGACAGTGTCTGAGGTCATGAGCGCTTTCGGCGCGATCTGGGCCGAGTTGGGGCACAACTTTCTGGCGATCTTCACCGCAGGCCCGTTTCACTGGAACATGCTCGCAAGGTTCGGTGACGATATATTTGTGCCTTATATGCTGGGCGGGCTCTTCATCGGAGTGGCTTGTGCAGTCCCTGCCTATCTGCTGTCGCTGCCCGTGATCCGAGCCTACCGCAATCGTAGGCTGAAAAAGCTGCAGGAACGCTTTGACCTAGCACGCAAATCAGACCGCAAGAAATGAGTTTTGCCCCGGGCCCGGGATTGAGTTTTGCGCTTGCCGTCGTATGTTGCCCGGCAAGGGACATCATGGAGACCAAAAGACATGGCAGAAACTGCGCATCTGCGTCTGGGTATCAATATCGACCATGTCGCGACGCTTCGCAACGCGCGTGGCGGGGTTGACCCGGATCCGATGCGCGCGGCGCTTCTGGCGCAGAATGCGGGGGCGGACGGGATCACGCTGCATCTGCGCGAAGACCGGCGCCATATCCGTGATGCCGATCTCGATGCCGTGATGGAGGCTGTGCAGATCCCGGTCAATCTGGAAATGGCCGCGACCGAAGAGATGCGCACTATCGCACTGGCGCACCGGCCCCATGCAGTCTGCCTTGTGCCCGAGCGGCGCGAAGAGCGCACCACCGAGGGCGGGCTGAACGTGGCCGGGGATGACAACCGGCTGCGCGACTATATCACACCGCTGCGCGAGGCAGGGGCGCGGGTCTCGCTGTTCATCGCGCCCGATGAGGCGCAAGTCGAGGCCGCCGCGCGCGTCGGCGCCCCGGTGATCGAGCTGCATGTCGGGGCCTATGCCGAGTATTGCGCCGAAGGAAATGACGCCGCGCGCGACGCGGAATTGCGCAGGCTTTTCGCCTGCGCCGCGCTGGGCAAGGAACTGGGGCTGGAGGTCCATGCCGGTCACGGGCTGAACTTTGTCAATGTCGGTCCGATTGCCGCGATTCCCGAGCTGGTCGAATTGAATATCGGTCATTTCCTTGTCGGCGAGGCCGTGTTCGTGGGGCTTGAGGCCGCGATCCGCGAAATGCGCCGCCAGATGAACCTCGCACGGCTCTGAGCAGCCCGATGATCCTTGGTGTGGGCACGGATCTCGCCAATATCGACCGCATCGCGGGGACATTGGCGCGTTTCGGCGACCGGTTCCGCAATCGCGTCTTCTCGGATGAAGAACGCGCCCGCGCGGCGCGGCGCGGCGAGGATGCTGCAACCTATGCCAAGCGCTGGGCGGCGAAAGAGGCGTGCTCCAAGGCGCTGGGCACCGGGCTTGCGATGGGGATTTCCTGGCGCGACATGTGGGTGACCAACCGCCCCGGCGGGCAGCCGGTGATGCATGTCTCGGGCTGGGCTGCCGAACGGCTGGCCGCGATGACACCTGCAGGCCATGAAGCGGTGATCCATGTCAGCCTGACTGATGACATGCCCTGGGCGCAGGCCTTCGTCGTGATCGAGGCCGTGCCCCTTGCGCAAGCGCCCGAGCCGCAGCAGGGCTGATATCAAACCTGTCTGCTCATCTCGCCCACGCGCGAGATAAGGGGGCGCATCGCGGGATGCCCCATGCAACGCGATCAGACGAAAGCCGGATGCGCCTAACTCGGCAGGTCTGCCGCCGGGATTACCGGAAAGAACTCCCCTCCAGACCAGAGCCCGAACCAGTCACGCCCCTCATGCTCGGCCTCTGTACCAAGCTCAACCAGACGGTAGAAGCTCTTGCGGTCGATCAGCGCCTCCAGCCCCGCGCGCACCATGACATAAGGCGAGGGCTCGCCGCTCTCGGCGTCGCGGATGACGCGCAGCGGATTGTACGGCCCCGCTGTCACCTCATCGCCGACATTGGTCGTGAAGGTCAGAGTCTGCCCCTCTCCGGCCCCGTCGGCGCGGAAATCGACCGCGACAAAAGGCGCATCCTCCACCGTAATGCCCACTTTCTCGACCGGGGTGACAAGGAAAAACCTGTCGCCCTCGCGTTTCAGGATGGTCGAGAACAGCCGCACCATGGCAGGCCGCCCGATGGGCGTGCCCTCATAGAACCAAGTTCCGTCGCGCGCGATGCGCATGTCCAGATCGCCGCAGAAAGGCGGGTTCCACAGGTGCACGGGTGGCAGACCCTTGCCCTTTGTGGCAGCACTTGCAGCCTCGGCCAGCGCATTCGCCGAAACTGTCACAGTATTTTGTACGCTCGTGGTTTTTGTCATTGGCCCCCCGTGCGATATATCTCAGGATAACCATATACAGGTATACCTCGAATAACACCCTGCAAGGAGCGCCCGCATGAGCACTGACCGCGATCTGGTGGCCGAGATCGAAGCCCTGGGCGAGACGCTCGCCGAGGCGCGCGAGAGCATCAACCGCCGCTTCATTGGCCAGCGCAATGTGGTAGACCTGACGCTGACCGCGATGCTCTGCGGGGGTCACGGGTTGCTGATCGGGCTGCCGGGCCTGGGCAAGACGCGGCTGGTCGACACGCTCTCGACCGTGATGGGACTCAGGGGCAACCGGATCCAGTTCACGCCTGACCTGATGCCCGCCGATATCCTCGGCTCGGAAGTGCTGGACGTGGCCGAAGATGGCAAGCGCGCGTTCCGCTTCATCGAGGGGCCGATCTTTTGTCAGCTACTGATGGCCGACGAGATCAACCGCGCAAGCCCACGCACACAGGCCGCCCTGTTGCAGGCGATGCAGGAGCAGGAGGTGACGGTCGCAGGCACGCATCACGCGCTCGAGGCGCCCTTCCATGTGCTCGCCACCCAGAACCCGATCGAGCAGGAAGGCACCTACCCCCTGCCCGAAGCGCAGCTTGACCGCTTTCTGGTGCAGATCGATGTCGAGTATCCCGACCGCGACACCGAGCGCGATATCCTGATTGCTACCACCGGCGAAGGAGAGGCCACGTCGCGCGAAGTCTTCACAGCGGCAGAACTGATTGCCGCGCAGCGGCTGTTGCGGCGAATGCCCGTGGGCGAGAGCGTGGTCGAGGCGATTCTCGATCTGGTCCGCGCCTGCCGCCCCGAAGAGGCAGAGGCACATGAGGCGGTGCGCGATGCGGTCAGTTGGGGGCCGGGGCCGCGCGCGGCGCAGGCACTGATGCTCACCGTAAGGGCGCGGGCGTTGCTGGAGGGGCGGCTTGCCCCCTCGGTCGAAGATGTCGCCGCCATGGCGCGGCCCGTCCTTAGCCACCGGATGGCGCTGGGCTTTGCCGCGCGGGCGCGCGGCGAGAATCTGAGTGCCATCATCGCACGCGTGGCAGCCGAGGCCACGCGGATGGAGATCGCGGCTTGAGTGATCAAAGCCACCTGCGCACGCGGGCCGAAACGCTTGCCGCGCCGCTGCCCGCACTTCTGGTGCAGGCCGAGCATCTGGCCGCCTCGGTGCTACCGGGAGCGCATGGGCGCAGGCGTGCGGGGCTGGGCGACGAGTTCTGGCAATACCGGCAGGCCGGACCGTCGGATCTGGGCGCGCGGATCGACTGGCGCCGCTCGGGGCGGTCGGATGTGCATTTCATCCGCGAGACCGAATGGCAGGCGGCGCAGGCGGTCACGCTCTGGGTGGACCGCAGTCAGGCCATGAGCTTTACCGGCCACAAGACGCGCGACACCAAGGGGGCGCGGGCGCGGCTGTTGGGGCTGGCGCTGTCGGTGCTGTTGATCAAGGGCGGCGAGCGTGTCGGGCTGATGCCCGACCTGCCGCCGCGCGCGGGCCGCGCGCAGCTTGACCCGCTGGCGCTGGCGCTGGGTGCCCCCGATACCGAAGGCGATTTCGGCACCCCGCCGCTGACCCTGCTGCCGGCCCATTCGCAGGCGGTGTTCCTGTCCGATTTCCTTGGCCCGCCAGAGGCGCTGCGCGAGGCGGTGGGCCGTGCTGCCGACCGGGGCGTGCGCGGCGCGCTGGTGCAGGTGCTTGACCCGGCAGAAGAGGACTTCCCCTATCAGGGCCGCTCGATCTTCGAATCGATGGCGGGCGCGCTGCGCCATGAAACCCTGCGCGCGGGTGACCTTCAGGCGCGCTATCGCGACCGGCTCGCCGCGCGCAAGGACATGCTGGCCGCACTCGCCCGGACGACAGGCTGGCAGGTGGCGCATCACCACACGGACCAACCGCCCGCGAACGCGCTGATGTGGCTGTGGCAGACCCTTGATACCGGGCGGGGGCGCTGATGTTCACGCTGGGCCCGCTCGGATTTTCCGCCCCCGGATTGCTGGCCGCGCTTGTTGCGCTGCCGCTCTTGTGGTGGCTCTTGCGCGCGGTGCCGCCCGCGCCGGTCATCCGGCGTTTTCCCGGCGTTGCGCTGCTGATCGGGCTGAAGGACGAAACCACCGAGACCGACAAGACCCCGTGGTGGCTGCTCTTTTTGCGCGCGGTGGCGATAGCGGCGCTGATCGTGGGCTTTTCAGGCCCGGTGCTGAACCCGCAGCCCGCGCGCGACGGGACCGGGCCGATCCTGATCGTGCTGGATGCAAGCTGGGCCAGCGCGCGCGACTGGCCGCGCCGCATGGCGCGGGTGGATGAGTTGCTGGCCGAAGCCGGGCGCAGCGACCGGCCCGTGGCCGTGGTGCCGCTGACCGATCTGCCTGCGGGCGAGATCTCCTTTCGCAGTGCCGATTTCTGGGCCGAACGCCGCCCCGGGCTGGAGCCTGCCCCCTATCTGCCCGACGCGGACGCGCTGGAACACTGGCTCGCGCGACTGCCCGCCGAGGTCGAGACCTATTGGCTGTCCGACGGGCTGGAGCATGACTACCGCGACGCGCTGACAACTGCGCTGGGCTCTCGCGGACGGCTGACCGTATTCGAGACCGCGCGCCCGGTGCTGGCGCTCGGCCCGCCGGAATTGCGCGAAGGCGTGATCCGGCTGGCCGCGCATCGCCTGCCCGGTCTGCCCGCGCAGGAGGTCCGGATCGATGCCATCGGGCGTGACCCCGCAGGCGTCGAGCGCGTGCTGTCGCAGGGTGGTCTCAGCCTCGCCGAAGGAGAGGCCACCGGGGTTCTGGAACTCACCTTGCAACCGGAGTTGCGCAATCGCATCACGCGTTTCCAGATCGCCGGTGAGCGCAGCGCGGGTGCTGTTGCACTCACTGATGACGCGCTGCAACGGCGCAAGGTGGCGCTACTGACGGGCCGCGAAGGGCGCGAGGGGCTGGATCTGCTCTCACCCTTCTTCTACCTGCGTCAGGCGCTGGATCCGGTCGCGGAACTGATCGAGAGCCCCTCTGTCGATGATCTGCTGTTGACCGCGCCGGATGTGCTGATCCTTGTCGATATCGCGCAACTGGGCGAGCTGGAGAGCGCGCAAATCCTCGATTTCGTCAATGATGGCGGGCTTTTGCTGCGTTTCGCCGGGCCGCGACTGGCCGCCTCCGATGTCGCCCGTGCCGAGGAAGACCCGCTCTTGCCCGTCCGTCTGCGCATCGGCGGGCGCACTGTGGGCGGGGCGATGAGTTGGGGCGAGCCGCGCCGCCTGCGCGATTTCGGCGAGGATTCACCCTTTGCCGGTCTGCGCATCCCCGAGGATGTGACAATCAGCGCGCAGGTGCTGGCCCAGCCCGACCCGGCGCTGGCCGAGCGCACGATTGCCTCGCTGGCCGATGGCACGCCGCTGGTGACGCGCAAATTCTCGGGCGAGGGGCAGGTCGTGCTGATTCACACCACGGCCAATGCCGAATGGTCGAGCCTGCCGCTCTCGGGTCTGTTTGTCGAGATGCTGGAACGCCTCGCCGTCTCGACCCGCCCGGCGGCGCTGGGGCGTGATGCGCTGGCGGCCAGCCAATGGCAGCCCGAGCGCGCGCTTGACGGGTTCGGGCAGGTGATTGACGCCAGCGCACGGCCCGTACTGCCCGGTGAGGTGCTGGCCGAGGGGCGGCTGGGGCCGGACCTGCCGCCGGGGGTTTATCGCAGCCCCATCGGCAGTGTGGCGCTCAATATCGGTGCACGCGAGATGGCGCTTGCACCCGCAACATGGCCCGCATCGGTCGTGGTTGAAGGCGATGCAATGCCGATTGAGCGCGACCTGATGGCGATATTCCTGACACTTGGTCTGGGAGTTCTGATGCTCGACATTCTCGCCGCGCTGTGGATTTCGAGTCGGTTGCGCGCGGCAAGCGCCGTACTGGCACTGATGGCGCTGGGCCTTGGCGGCGGCCCGGCCGAGGCCGAGGACCGGCTGGCACTGCAGGCCACCTCCGAGATGGTGCTGGGCCATGTGCTCTCGGGGGATACGCGCGTTGACGAGATGGCGCGCGCCGGGCTCGAAGGGCTGAGCCGCGTGCTCTATGCGCGCACCTCGGTCGAGCCGGGGCCGCCCATCGGCGTGGATATCGAGCGGGATGAGCTGACTTTCTTTCCTTTCCTCTACTGGCCCATCACCGAGCACAGCCCGATCCCGTCCGATGCCGCCTATGCGCGTCTCAATCGATACCTGCGCGGCGGCGGCATGATCATGTTCGACACCCGCGATGCCGAGCTTGCGGGGCTGACCCGCACCACACCCGAGGCGCGGCGCCTGCAGGCCATCGCCCGCCCGCTCGACATCCCGCCGCTGGAGCCGATCCCCGAGGATCATGTGCTGACCCGCACCTTCTACCTGATCCAGGAATTTCCGGGACGCCACACAGGCCGCGATGTCTGGGTCGAAGCCTCCCCGCCCGATGCCGAGCGCGCCGAGGGGATGCCGTTTCGCAACCTCAATGACGGTGTGACCCCGGTGATTGTCGGCGGGCATGACTGGGCCGCCGCCTGGGCGGTCGATGACTCTGGCCGCCCGCTCGTGCGCATGGGTATGGGGGTCTCGGGCGAGCAACAGCGCGAGATCGCCTATCGCTTCGGGGTCAACCTGATCACCCATGTCCTGACCGGAAACTACAAATCCGATCAGGTCCATGTGCCTGCCCTGCTGGAAAGGCTGGGCCAATGATCGGCGCACAGGAAATCACCTTCGCCCCGCTGCTGCCCTGGCCGGTCATTGCCGCTGTGGCCGGACTCGCCGCGCTGATGGTGGGTCTGGCACTGTGGCGCGGGCTGCGGGGCTGGTGGCTGCGCGGTCTTGCCGCGCTGGCGCTGGTCGCCGCGCTGACCAACCCCTCGCTTCTGAACGAGGAGCGTGAATTCCTCGACGATATCGCGCTGGTGCTGGTCGATGACACGGCCTCGAACCGGCTTGGCATCCGCGCAGAACAGACCGAGGCCGCCCTGGCCCATCTCGAAGGTGCCCTCGACGGGCTGGGCGATCTCGACACGCGCATCGTGCACCTGCCCGATGGCCCGCGCAATACCGGAACGCAACTGACAACGGCGCTGTCGGAGGCACTGTCGGACCTGCCGCGCGACCGGATCGCGGCTATTTTCGCCATCACCGATGGCCAGATCCATGACGAAATGCCGGGGCTTGACCTGCCCGCCCCCTTCCACCTGATCCAGACCGGCGAGGCCCGCGACTGGGACCGCCGCCTGATCATCCGCAACGCCCCCGCCTTTGCCATTCTGGGCGAGCCCGTGACGCTGGGGCTGAAGGTCGAGGATCAGGGCGCGGTGCCCGACGGACTGAGCCGCTTTGCCACGCTCGAATATGCCATCAATGGTGGCGAGACGATGCGCACCATGGTGCCGGTGGGCGAAGAGATGGAAATCACCGTCACCCTCGACCGGGGTGGCATGAATGTGCTGCAGTTCGAACTGGAAGAGGCCCCCGGCGAACTCACCACCCGCAACAACGCTGCCATCGTGCAGATCAACGGGGTGCGCGACCGGCTCAGTGTGCTGCTGGTTTCGGGCGAGCCCAATGCAGGCCAGCGAACATGGCGCAACCTCTTGAAATCCGACCCGGCGGTGGATCTGGTCCATTTCACCATCCTGCGCCCGCCCGACCGCCATGACGGGGTGCCCGTCAACGAATTGTCGCTCATCGCCTTCCCGACGCGCGAATTGTTTGTCGAGAAGATCGACGAGTTTGACCTGATCATCTTCGACCGCTACCGCCGCCGGGGCATCCTGCCCAACAGCTATTTCGCCAATATCGCCCGCTATGTCGAGGACGGCGGCGCGCTGCTGGTCGTGGGCGGGCCGGAACTGGCCAGCGCCGACAGTATCTGGCGCTCGCCGCTGGGCGATGTCTTTCCGGCCTACCCGACCGCACGCGTGATCGAGGAAGGCTTCCGCCCGCAAGTGACCGAACTGGGCAAGCGCCACCCGGTCACCTCGGGTCTGGAGGCGTTGGTGCCTGCCACAGAGGACGGCCCCGGCTGGGGTCGGTGGTTTCGCCAGATCGACATGATCCCGGATCGCGGGCAGGTGGTGATGTCGGGCCATGAGGACCGGCCGCTGCTGATGCTCGACCGCGTCGGCGCGGGGCGGCTGGCGCTACTGGCATCCGACCAGACCTGGCTCTGGGATCGCGGCTTTGAGGGCGGCGGGCCGCAACTGGAACTGCTGCGACGGCTGGCGCATTGGATGATGGGCGAGCCCGATCTGGAGGAAGAGACCCTCAGCGCCACAGCCGAAGGCAACCGCGTCACGATCATCCGGCGCAGTCTGCACGATGAGGTCGGCGCAGTCACGGTCACTACTCCGGACGGATCGGAAACAGTGCTGGATCTGTCGGAATACGGCCCGGGCGAATACCGCACCGAGTGGGAGGCGCCCGAAATAGGGCTCTATCGGCTGACCGAGGGCGATCTCGAAGCCGTGGTGGCGCTTGGGCCGCAGGCACCGCGCGAATTCGAGGAAACCATCGCCACGCCCGAGAAACTGCGTCCGCTGGTCACGGCGACACGCGGCGGCATCGCGCGGGTGGACGAGGGGCTGCCCGATCTGCGCCTGGTGCGCGAGGGGCGCGCGGCGGCCGGGCGCGGCTGGCTAGGGCTGACCCCGCGTGAAGCTTATGTGACCACCGAATTGCGCAGTGCCGCGCTTTTGCCGGGCTGGCTGTGGCTGATGCTCGCCGCCGGGTTGGCGCTGGGCGCATGGCTGCGCGAGGGGCGCTGAGCCAGACAGTGCGCAACCCCATCCCGGCTTTTTCTTGCCAGAAATACTCAATCGCAGGTCGCGACCCGACACCCGGCATGCGCAAACGCCGTCTCAGTTGATCGAGGCAAGAAACTCCTGCAGCGCCGCCATCGTCGCCTCCGGGTGGGTGTCGGGGAAAAAATGTCCGCCCGGCACGGCGCGCGCCTGCATCTGCGCCAGCCGGTCAGCCCATGTCGCGGGCACATCATAGGCGCGCGCCATCGCGCCATCGGCCCCGAACAGCACCAGCGACGGGCATTCGACCCTGCGCCTCAGATCTGACTCGTCCAGCGCCAGATCATGCGCGATTGCGGCACGGTAGTCCTGACACATGCCGAAAATCACCTCGGGCTGCCGCCAAGCCTCGCGATAGGCCGCCAGCGCCTCGGGGTCGAAATCGGTGAGCTTCGCCCCGCCCCAACCCAGCAGGCAGGCCTCGAAGAAATAATCCGGGTCCGCTGCGATGAGGCGTTCAGGGAAGGGGTGGGGTTGGACGAGAAAGAACCAGTGGTAATAGGTTTTCGCCACCTGCCAGGACAGATCATTCAGCAGCAGATGCGTCGGCACGATATCCATCAGGGTCAGACTCGATACCCGGTCGGGCGCGTCCAGCGCCATCCGGTGCGCCACGCGCGCGCCCCGATCATGGCCAACCAGATGGAAGCGCTCGAACCCCAGCGCTGCCATCAGGGCAAGCTGATCCTGCCCCATCTCGCGGAAGGAAAAGGGCGCGCAGTCCTGCGGCTGGCCCTGGCCGGGGACGGAAGACGCGCCATAGCCGCGCAGATCGGCGGTGACGACCGTGTGGCGCGTGCTCAAGATGCGCGCAATGGGTGCCCACATGGCTCGGGTCTGCGGGAACCCGTGCAACAACAGGACCGGTGGCCCGGACCCGCTGATATCATGGACAATCTCGACCCCGTCGCGCTGAAATATCTGGTTGCTCCGCGCCTGCATGCTGCCCCCCTGTGACCAAGAGCAGCATCCGCCGACAGATCGCTCTGGTCAATGCTGCGGTCAGCGCAGGCGCAGATCGGCTTGATCACCCTGCCCCTGATCCGAGATGAAGCGCAGCGTGTTGCCATCGCGCAGCACAAGCTGGCAGTTATAGGGATCGCCCGACTGCCCGAATTCCAGCGTGCGACAGAAGTAGCCGTCGCGCCATTCCCATTCACCGCCGACATTCATCCCGAACCCGCGCCCGGTAATCTCGCCCTGCGGCAGGACCTGCAGGCGCACGCCAAATCGGGTCAGTTCACGCCCCTCGACAAGGGCACGAAAAGTGGTTTCCTCGCGAACGGGCTGAAAATCGGCAAGCGCGGGCGTCGCGGTCAGAAAGATCGCGGCGCCTGTGGCAAGAAGGCTACGCATGTTTCACCTCGGTCTGTTCCGGTACATATTTCTTGTACGCGGCAGGTGAAGATTCAGTTTCAATTTTAGTCGCGGCGCGCCAGCCCCAGAACGTCAAGCATGGAATACTCGCCTGGCCCCTGCGTCTGTGCCCATATCGCAGCGCGCAGCGCGCCGCGCGCAAACAGCGCGCGGTCCGAGGCGACATGGCGCAGCACGATGCGCTCGCCATCGCCGGCAAAGATCACGTCATGTTCGCCGACATAGTCGCCACCGCGGATAGCATGAAAGCCGATCGCACCTTCCTCGCGCGCGCCGGTGATCCCGTCGCGGCCACGGTCGGCCACATCCTCAAGCCGGACATCACGCCCCTCGGCAGCGGCTGCGCCCAGCATCAACGCCGTGCCCGAGGGCGCATCGACCTTGTGGCGGTGATGAGCCTCGACGATCTCGATATCGTATTCACTGCCCAGCGCCGCCGCGACCTGCCGTGTCAGCGTGACCAGCAGATTGACGCCCAGGCTCATGTTCCCGGCCCGCACGATTCGTCCCGCCTGTCCGGCCTGCGCAATTTGCTCGAGGTCTTCCGCACTGAACCCGGTCGTGCCGATCACATGGGCGACCCCTGCACTTGCGGCCTGCGCTGCCAGCGCGACCGACACCGAAGGCGTGGTGAAATCGATCACGGCATCCGCCCCTGCCAGCGCATCGGCCCAGTCTGCCGTGACGATCAGCCCGCGCGGCCCTGTGCCGGTCACAAGCCCCAGATCCTGCCCCAGCCAGGGATGCCCTTCGCGCTCGACTGCGGCGGCCAGCACCGCGATGTCGCTTTCATCGATCAGCCGGATCAGCATCTGGCCCATCCGCCCCGATGCCCCCATGACGGCCATCCGCACCATGCCTGCCCCCTGTCCTGCCTGTCTGCACTGAATGCGCGCATCCTTAGCGCCATGGTCACAAAATGGCAAAGCCTCGTTGCGCGCGCGGGCGCGATAGCCTAGATATCGCGCATGGCAAAAACGCGCTTCGACACCGGCCAAGGGCCGTCACAACGCCAGCTTCGCGTGGGCGAGCTGATCCGGCGCAACCTCTCGGAGGTTCTGGCGCGGGGCGATGTGCATGACGCGGAACTCGGCCGCGTGCCGATCACCGTCAGCGAAGTGCGCGCCTCGCCCGATCTGAGGGTGGCGACTGCCTTCGTCATGCCGCTGGGCGGGCGCGACCGCGAGGCGACACTGGCGGCCCTGCGCCGCAACAAGGCCGAATTGCGCCATCTCGTCGCGCGTGGCATGGCACTCAAATACATCCCCGACCTGCGCTTCCAGATCGACGAGAGTTTCGACCGCATGGACGAAACCCGCAGACTGTTGCAGGATGAACGTGTGCAGCGCGACATCGCGAATGGATCGGACGGAGATGCGGCACAGGATTAGCGCATTGCTTGGCTTCATGCTCGCCCTGATCTGGTCGGGCGCCGTTGCGGAAGAGTGCCAGCGCAGCGACTTTCTGGACCGGAGCTTCACCTATTGCGAGGCGCGAACTGGCGATGATCTGCGCCTGTTTCTGTTTGACGCGAATGATCAGGTTTACGGGTCTTTTCGCAACATCAACGCCGCGCTCGCTGCCGATGGCAAGAAGCTGGCCTTCGCCATGAATGGGAGCATGTATCATCCCGACCGCAGCCCGGTGGGGCTGTATATCGAGGACGGAGAGGAGGTCTCGCGCATTGTCACCGCAGAGGGTCCGGGCAATTTCGGTCTGCTACCCAATGGTGTGTTCTGCATCAATGCCGGTCGCTTCACCCTGATCGAAAGCCGCGCCTTTGCCAAGTCCCCACCCGACTGCACCCATGCCGCCCAAAGCGGGCCGATGCTGGTGATTGACGGCGCGTTTCACCCACGTTTCATGGAGGACTCGGACTCGCGGTTGATCCGCAATGGTGTCGGTGTCTCGTCCGATGGCAAGCGCGCGGTCTTTGCCATTGCCGATACGCCAGTCAATTTCTATGAGTTCGCGCAGTTTTTCCGAGATTATCTGGGCCTGCCACAGGCGCTCTATATCGATGGCAATGTCTCGCGGCTGCACGCACCCGCCCTGCGTCGGTCGGATTGGGGCACGATGCTGGGTCCCATCGTGGGCAAGGTCGTTGACGCGGGGCTGGCCACGCAATAGGACGCGCGGCACCAGAGCAAGAGGGACAGCATGGCACGCAAGCGCAAGGGGCGCCCGGTCTCGGGCTGGCTGGTGGTGGACAAGCCCGCAGGCGTGACCTCGACAGCCGTGGTGAACAAGGTGCGCTGGGCGCTGGGCGCGCAGAAGGCGGGCCATGCGGGGACGCTCGACCCTTCTGCTACCGGGGTGCTGGCCGTGGCGCTGGGCGAGGCCACCAAGACCGTGCCCTACATCACCGATGCGCTGAAATGCTATCGTTTCATGGTCCGGCTGGGTCAGGCCACCACCACGGATGATGCCGATGGCGCCGTGATCGCCGAGAGTGCCGCGCGGCCCTCGGATGACGAGATCGCAGACGCGCTTGGGGCCTTCCGCGGCGAGATCATGCAGGTGCCGCCGCAATTCTCTGCGGTCAAAGTCGAGGGCGAGCGTGCCTATGACATCGCCCGCGCGGGCGAGGAAATGGAACTGGCCGCCCGCCCGCTCTGGGTCGAGCGGCTGGAGATAGTCTCGCGCCCCGATCCGGACCATGTCGAGTTAGAGATGGTCTGCGGCAAGGGCGGCTATGTCCGCGCCATTGCCCGCGATCTCGGCGCGGGCTTGGGCTGTCACGGGCATGTGGCATGGCTGCGGCGCACATGGTCCGGGCCGTTCGATGCCGAAGGAGGCCTGAGCATGGAGCAGATCGAGGCATTGGCGCAGACGCCGGAACTCGACACCCGTCTGCGCCCGCTGGAGACGGGTCTGGCCGATTTGCCCGAACTGCCCGCCACGCCCGAGGGCGCGGCGCGGCTGCGCAATGGCAATCCCGGCATGGTGCTGACCTCGGATGTCGACTATGGCGAAGAGGCATGGGCGAGCTTTGAGGGCCGCGCGGTCGCGGTGGGCATCTACAAGGCCGGTGAATTGCACCCGAGTCGCGTGTTCAACCGCGCGTGACATGATGGAAGGTGTGATCACCCGCAGCCATGTGAAGGGCGACGCACCCTCGGTTGCGGTCTACTCCCCCTGCGAGGGCTATCGCTACCTGCTGACCCGCGAATGGGTGCCCGATCAAGGCCGCGTGTTATTCGTGATGCTGAACCCCTCGACCGCAACCGAAGTGCAGAACGACCCGACCGTCGAACGCTGCGAACGCCGCGCGCGCGCGCTGGGTTTTGGCGCGTTCCGGGTGTGCAATATCTTCGCCTGGCGCGCGACCGACCCGCGCGCGATGCGCGCGGCCCCCGACCCGATCGGGCCGCTGAATGATCAGGCGATCGCCGAAAGCGCAGAATGGGCCGACCGGATCATCTGCGCCTGGGGTACGCATGGCGCACATCTCGGGCGCGGGGCTGCGGTTGCAGAACTGTTGCGCGCGGCGGGCCATGAACTTTGGCATCTGGGGCTGAGCAAGGCAGGCCACCCCCGGCACCCGCTCTATCTGGGCTATGCCGTGCAGCCGCAGCGCTGGTTCTGACAGTGCACGGCCAGCAGCCTGGACATTGAAAAACCCCCGCAGGCCAGGCCTTCGGGGGTCCATTTCCGGCGGGGCGGACCCTGCCGTTCCGGCTCTGTCGGATCAGAGCATGCCTTCGCGCTGCGCCTTCTTGCGCGCAAGCTTGCGCGCACGGCGGATCGCTTCAGCCTTCTCGCGTGCCTTCTTCTCGGAGGGCTTCTCGAAATGCTGCTTGAGCTTCATCTCGCGAAACACCCCTTCACGCTGGAGTTTCTTCTTCAGCGCCCGAAGCGCCTGATCGACATTGTTGTCGCGAACCGATACCTGCATGTGGTTTTCACCACCTTTCTAAGTTGAAGTTGCGGATCTTGCAGGAAGCTTGCATGTAGCAAAGCCGCGAACGCCTGTCCAGTCACCTTGGCCCGGAGCGCCGCATCACGCCATATTGCTGCCAGCATCACCCAGTAGCAGAGCGGAAAACTCACATCGTCACGAGGGGCTGAATGCGGTTTGCAGTGAGTATTCTGGCGATTTCAGTCATCCTCTTCCTGCTGGGGCTGAAACAGCGCGACGAGATCCTGCTTGTGGCCGCAGCGCTTGCTCTGGGCGGACTCTACCTGCTTGAGCGGGGATGGCACCGCAGACGGCAGGGGCAAGGGACGGCCATCCTGCTCGATGGCTCGAACATCATGTATTGGCGCGACGGGGTACCGCGGCTGGACACTGTGCGCGAGGTGGTCGACCAGCTTGCGGCGCAGGGCTATAGACCGGGCGTTGTGTTCGATGCCAGTGCGGGCCACAGGCTCGAGGGGCGTTATCTGCACCATCCGACACTTGCGCGCGCGCTGAACCTGCCGCCCGAGCAGGTGATGGTCGTGAACAAGGGCGAGGTCGCAGATGCGCTGCTCCTGCGCGCAGGCTGCGATATGAGCGCGCGGATTGTCA
Organism: Paracoccaceae bacterium; assembly: GCA_007116575.1. Lineage (GTDB taxonomy): Bacteria > Pseudomonadota > Alphaproteobacteria > Rhodobacterales > Rhodobacteraceae > Roseinatronobacter. The sequence goes on along the minus strand of SKIF01000001.1, from coordinate 145 downwards.
CCAATGACCGCTACCGGGACTGGGCTGGCCAGTTCCCAAAGGTGGCCGAGCCGGGCTACCTGATCGGCGGGCGCTACCGACACGGGGCGCTGGAACGCGACCTCGCCTGAGCGCAGAACCCCCGCCGCCCGCGCCCGCAAACGGC